>DATLGV010000649.1:0-8398 GCA_035540275.1 Acidovorax sp.
ACCCAGCACTGCACCAAAGACGGCGCCGCCGTGCAGCCGCAAACGCCTGAGAGCATTGCCGCGCAGCTGCTCACCCAGTTCCGCGGCCAGCACATCGGCCTGCTCGCGCCGCTGGTGATGAACCGCAAGGGCGTCTACACCGAGCTGGCCGACTGGGCCCGCCCGCGTGGCTACACGCACCTGCGGGTGGACGGCAACTTTTTGCCCACCACCAACTTCCCGCGCATCGACCGCTTCAAGGAGCACACCATCGAGCTGCCCGTGGCCAGCCTGGATGTGTCGCCCGAGAACGAAGCCCAGCTCCGCACCGCGCTGGCCGACGCACTCACGCACGGCAAGGGCGTGGTGCATGTACTCAGTGGCATTGCAGGTCTGCGCGAAGCCATGGAGGGCGGCCAGCCCACGGCGGGCATTGGCACGCTGCAGGCGTTCTCCACCAAGCGCGCCTGCCCCGTGTGTGCCACGAGTTATGCCGAGCTGGACCCGCGCCTTTTTTCATACAACAGCAAGCACGGCTGGTGCCCCGACTGCGTGGGCACGGGCGTCAAGCTCACCAAAGACCAGCGCAAGGTGTTTGACGACTCGGTGCAGGACGACAAGGAAAAAGGCCGCGAGCAGACCTTTGCCGAGCCCGAGGTGGAAGACCTGGCCGACACGGCCTGCCCCACCTGCAGCGGCACCCGTTTGAACGCCACGGCCCGTGCTGTGCAGTTTGCGGGCGTGGGCATCACCGACATTGCCGCGCTGTCCGTCACCGACGTGCGCCGCTGGGTGGAGACCCTGCGCGTGGAAGGCGGCATGACAGCCCGCGAGGCCGACATCGCCCGCGACCTGGTGCCCGAGATCCAGAGCCGCCTCGAATTCTTGGAAGAAGTGGGCCTGGGCTACCTCACGCTCGACCGGGGTGCACCCACGCTCAGCGGCGGGGAGGCCCAGCGCATCCGCCTGGCAGCGCAGCTGGGCAGCAACCTGCAGGGCGTGTGCTATGTGCTGGATGAGCCCACCATCGGCCTGCATGCGCGCGACAACCAGATCTTGCTCAACGCCCTGCACAAGCTCGGCGACAAGGGCAACACGCTGGTGGTGGTGGAGCACGACGAAGACACCATCCGCCGCGCTGACCACATCATCGACATTGGCCCCAGCGCGGGCAAACGCGGCGGGCGCCTGGTGGCGCAGGGTTCGGTGAGCGACCTCACGGCTGCAGAAGATTCACAAACCGGCCGCTACCTGCTGCACGCCATGAAGCACCCGCTGCAACTGCGCCGCAGCATGGTGGCCGGCGAGGTCAGCGCCGAAGCCACGGCCGCCTTCGCGCAGGCTGAAGCCGCAGCGCCTACCGGCCGCCAAAGTGCCGCCGTGAAGAAGCGCGCCGCCCAGGCCGCCGCGCTGGCGGCTGATGCACTCACCGAGGCCAAGGAGCGCGCCGCCATGCGCTGGCTCACGGTGCACGGTGCGCAGCTGCACAACCTGCAGAACGTGACGGCCACGGTGCCGCTGCACCGCCTGGTGGCGGTGACGGGCGTGAGTGGTTCGGGCAAGTCCACCCTGGCGCGCGACGTGCTGCTGGCCAACGTGCAGGCGTGGGTGCAGCAGCGCAGTACCAAGGCCGGGCGTGATGCGATGGATGCAGGCAAGGCACCACCGCTGGTCGGGTGCACAGGGCTGTCGGGCTTCGAGAGCATCGACCGCGTGCTCGAAGTGGACCAGACGCCCATCGGCAAGACGCCGCGCAGCTGCCCCGCCACCTACATCGGCTTCTGGGACACCATCCGCAAGCTGTTTGCCGAAACGCTGGAGGCCAAGGCGCGCGGCTATGCGGCCGGGCGCTTCAGCTTCAACACCGGCGAAGGCCGCTGCCCCAGTTGCGAAGGCGCGGGCGTGCGCACCATCGAGATGAGCTTTTTGCCCGACGTGAAGGTGCCCTGCGAAACCTGCCACGGCGCGCGCTTCAACCCCGAGACGCTGGCCGTGACCTGGCGCGGCAAGAGCATTGGCGACGTGCTGCAGATGGAGGTGGACGAGGCGGTGGACTTCTTCGCCAGCATGCCCAGCATCGCGCACCCGCTGCAACTCTTGAAGGACGTGGGTCTGGGCTACCTCACGCTGGGCCAGCCGTCGCCCACGCTGTCCGGCGGCGAAGCGCAGCGCATCAAGCTGGTGACCGAGCTGACCAAGGTGCGCGACGAGGTGGGCCGCCGGGGCCAGAAGGCGCCGCACACGCTGTATGTGCTGGACGAGCCCACCGTAGGCCTGCACATGGCCGATGTGGACAAGCTCATCCGCGTGCTGCACCGACTGGTCGATGGCGGGCATAGCGTGGTCGTGATCGAGCATGACCTGGACGTGATTGCCGAGGCCGACTGGATCATCGACCTGGGGCCGGAAGGCGGCAGCGCGGGCGGGCGCATCGTGGCCGCGGCCACGCCCGAAGACGTGGTGGCCGCGGGCACGCACACGGGCAAGGCGCTCGCGCCCGTGCTGGCCCGCTGAAGCGCCGGGGGGTAAAGGGGCGCGGCGAGCCCGGCCGCTGCTGGCGCACGGCCCTGTCGGCCCCTGTCCTACGCGGTACGCGGAACATGGCGCACGCGCCGCGTGGGGCGGGCTTCCTACGATGGGTTGCAGGGGATCGGCTCCCCACCCTCCATCCACCACCCAGGACGCCCCTCACCATGCCTACCCTTCAATTCCTCAAGACCTGTACCGCTCTCGCGGCCACCTCCGTGCTGCTGGCTGCCTGCGGCGGCGGCAATGACGATGATCCTTGGCCGAGTAACGAGCCCGGCGTGCTCACGGTGAGCAACGCCACCATCGCCAGCCTCAATGGCGTCTACGGCAACGGCGCGCTCAACCTCACCGACGTCGACAAGAAGAACCCCATTGGTTCGGTGCCGGAGCTGTGCACCTTCCGCTTTGACGGTGCCAACAAGGTGGGTTCGTCCGCCACAGCCTTTGGCGACATCCGTTATCGCCCCGATGCCACCAGCCTGCACCAGGCGTTCCTGACATTCGACGGCAAGGAATACGGCAGCGGCGAACCTGCCGACACCGCCGTGGTGCGCGAGAGCGACCAGGTGCGCTTCACCGGAAAGACGCTCACTGCTTCGGACGGCTCCGGCGCCACGGTGCGCGTGAGCGGCATCGTGCCGATGCGCCCCAACCGTCCCTCGGGCTGCTGACGCCGGCTCTGTGCCGGTCCCATCGCTTGTCTCCCTCCCCGGTCCTTGGGCCGGTTCAGCCCCTGCTGCGCTGCCAGCAGGGGCCTTTTTATCGTGCATGGGGGGCGGCGGGTTGCGCGATCTCGGTGCGCGCAGGGCCTCACTGGCGCACAATGGGGCGGTGCGCATGCGGTGCCGCCCTTGCGCAGCGCTCCATCCGCAACCCATGCCCGCACCACCCCCTGACGCATCCACCGTGGTGTGGCTGCATCCTGCAGCACCGCCCAAGCCGGCCGAAGGTACGCCCTGCAATGGCTGTGGCCTGTGCTGCCTGGCCGAGCCCTGCCCGCTGGGCGTGCTGGTTTCGCGCCGCCGCCGTGGGGCTTGCGCGGCCCTGCGCTGGAGCGATGCCGACCAGCGCTACTGGTGCGGCATGGTGGCCGACCCGGCCGGGGTGACGGGCATGACGCCCCCCTGGGCGGTGCGTGCGATGTCGGCACTGGCACGGCGCTGGATTGCGTCGGGCACGGGCTGCGATGCGCGGCTGGACACGCAGGCACTGCCGCCTGCCGGTTGATGGCGCCGTGCCAGATGCACGCCCGCCAGCATGCAGCGCACCGATCCGCCCGCCAGTTCGATGGTGGGCACCGCCAGCGGCAGCAGGCGCGCGCTGCGCTCAATGGTGGCCCGCTGTGCCGGTGTGAGGCTGGCTGCTGCACGTGCCGACAGTGCCAGGACCCGGCCCCGGGTGCCCGAGAGTTCGAGCGCGTTGCCCGCAAATTCTCCGATCTGTTGCGGGCTCAGCGCGATGACCTCGCGGCCCGTCTCGCGCAGGCGCTCGCACACGGCGGCGCGCCGCGCCGGGTCGGTGATCATGTGAAAGCCTCCCAGCGCAAACGCGGTGCCGACGCAGAGCATCACGTTGGTGTGGTAGCAGGGCCGCCCTTGCGCATCGGCCGTGGCAAAAGCCATGGGCTCGTAGTTGAAGTGCGCGCAAAACCGTTCCAGTGCCACGGGGTCGGCGCGGTTCGATTGCGCGGTGTAGGCGACGCGGTGGATGTGGTCCAGAACCATCGCCCCGGTGCCTTCCAGAAACAGGCCGTCCTGCTCCAGGCCCGAGTAGTCCACCACCTCCTGCACGCGGTACTGGGCCTTGAGCGAATCGATGATGTCGCTGCGCCGCTCGCGCCGGCGACTCGTGGCATACATGGGGTAGATCGCCACATGCCCGCCAGCGTGGGTGGAGAACCAGTTGTTGGGGAACACCGCGTCGGGCGTATCGCGCTCGCCGGGGTCGTCGAACAGGTGCACGCGCACACCGGCGTCCTGCAGGCAGGCCGCAGCGGCTGTGACCTCGGCAAACGCGTGGCGCGAGGTTGTGCTGGCAGCATGCTGCGCAGTGCGTGCCTGAAAGGCGTTGTCGGCAGCGGTTTCGGGGTTGGGATGAAAGCGGTGCGGGCGCACCATCACAACGGCGCTGGGGGCTTGGGCTGAGGCGTGCATGGGTCGGCAGGGTGTGAGAGCGGGTGGAGCAGCCCCCAGAATTTTGTGGGCAGCCACCGCTATCCCCTAGCCTAATAATTGGTCAAAATGGCTGAAAAATTGCCCATCTGTCAGGTCTAGAATCCACTATGACCAAGCTCGACGACACCGACCGCGAAATCATCAGCATCCTGCGTGCCGACGCCCGCACCCCGGTGGCCACGCTCGCGCAAAAGCTGCGCGTGTCGCGCGGCACGGTGCAAAACCGCCTGCACAAGATGGAGGAGAGCGGCGTCATCACCGGCTACACCGTGCGCCTGCGGCCCGACTCCGAGCCCCAGCGCATCCGCGCCTGGATGAGCATTGCCGTGGAGGGCAACGCCGCCCCCGCCGTGATCCGCGCGCTGCGGGGCGAGCCCACGGTGGGCACGCTGCACACCACCAACGGCCGCTGGGACATCGTGGCCGAGGTGCGCGCCGAGAGCCTGGAGGCGTTTGATGCCGCGCTGGGCCGTATCCGCCTCACGCCTGGCATTGCCAACACCGAAACCAGCATTTTGCTGTCCACCTACAAGGCATGAGGCTCAAGATGGGCAAAGCAAGCTGAGCCCACGGGTCGTGAAACTGGCGCGGCGCAGGTAGGCGACCGCCGCGCAAGGGCCGCCCAAGCTGTGCAGCGGCGTTTCACTTTCGTGCGCTGGCGGTGTCCCCCATCCCGAATTGCGTAGCAATTCGAGAGAAGGGGGAAGGCGCGAAGCGACTCAGGGGGTTGTGCCACATTGGCGACAGCAGCTAGGGGGTTTCCGCATGCCCTCGCGGCGCGGCCTGCAGTCCAATCGTGAAGTCTTTGTTGTTGCTTTTTCAGGAGGCCCGCCATGCAACGTCGCCAGATCATCCAATGGGGAGCCGCCAGCCTGGCTTCCCCCGCATTCCTGGCACAGGCCCAGAGCTTTCCCAACAAGCCCATCAAGCTGGTGATCGCCTTCCCGGCCGGTGGCCCCACCGACATCACCATGCGGTCGCTGGCCGACAACGCCAGCAAGATCCTGGGTCAGCCCGTGATCGTCGAGAACAAGCCCGGCGCGGGCGGCACCTTGCCTGCGCAGGCGCTGCAGACTTCAGCGGCCGATGGCTACACCGTGGCCCAGATCCCGCTGGGCGTGTTCCGCCTGCCCTACACCACCAAGATCAACTGGGACCCGGTCAAGGACATCAGCTACGTGCTCAACGTCACCGGCTACGCGTTCGGCCTGGTGGTGCCGGCCGACTCGCCGCTCAAGACCTGGACGCACTTCGTGGCCTGGGCCAAGGCCAATCCGGGCAAGCTGAGCTACGGCTCCACCGGCACCATGACCAGCCCGCACCTGACCATGGAGCTGATCGCGCAAAAGCTCGGCCTGGAGTTGCTGCATGTGCCCTACAAGGGCAGTGCCGACCTGATGCAGGCCTTGCTGGGCGGGCAGCTCATGGCCGGGGCCGATTCCACCGGCTTTGCGCCGCAGGTGGAGGCGGGCAAGCTGCGCGTGCTCAACACCTGGGGCGCAGAGCGCCTGGCCAAGTTCCCCGATGCGCCCACGCTCAAGGAGCTGGGCCTGGACCTGGTGCAGAACTCGCCTTTTGGCATCGGCGCGCCCAAGGGTACGCCCGATGCGGTGGTCAAGCGCCTGCACGACGCCTTCAAGCAGGCCATGGAGCAGGACAGCTACAAGACGGCCCTGGCCCGCTACGACATGGTGCCCATGTACATGAGCAGCGCCGCCTACCAGAAGTTCGCGGCCGACACCTTTGCGCGCGAGAAGGCGCTGGTGGAGAAGCTGGGGCTGGCCCGGCCCCAGTGAGTCCCGATCCCCTCGCATGGGCACCCCGGACCACGGGGTGAGAGGTCTTTCGGGGGGGCCGTCAACCGGGCAATCCTGTACGGCTGGCGCGCATTCGGTGTCTGGTTGCAGGGATCCGTGCACTACCATGGTGCCATGAAGGAATTGCCCTCCAGCTCTGCCGACCCCGCGGTCCAGATGCCCATTTCCGCTTGGCGGGGCGAGTTCACCGTCCCGGACGCTGAGCAAACCTACCGCCGCAGCGTGCAGGTGTCCATGGCCCAGCAGCTGAGGGGCGTATTGGCGATCTGGGGCGTTGCCATGCTGGTGTTTGCGCTGCCAGACTATGCGCAACTGGGTGCCACGCGGGCCTTTTGGCAGCTCACGGCATACCGGGTCGTGATGGCCGCGCTGATGGCGTACGCCTTTGTACGCCTGCGCCAACGCCCCGAGCTGGCCCCTGGGGGGCGCGTGGTGATGTGGCTGGGTTTGGTCTGCTATCCGTTCTTCTTTCTTTTTTACTTTCTCCGGCCCGAGATGCGGACGCTCAACACGGGGATGATCATGCTCCTGCAACTGAGCCTGTTTGTCTTTCCGCCGGGCCGCGCGCTTGCCTATGTTCCGGTGGCGTTGCTGGGGGTGGTGGGCGCCACTGCTGCGGTGTGGGCCTTGGGGGTGACCGGGGCCATGCTCATGGGTGTGGTCTTTGTGGTCACTTTGCCCGCCATCGTCGGATACGCCTCGGCGGTCCGCCTGCAGCGGGCGCAGCGACTTGAATACCAGGTGCGCCACCAGCTGATGGCTGCCAACCAGGGGCTGCAGGCCGAAATGCAACGGCGCATCGACCTGGAACAACAACTGCTGCACCAGGCGTCGACCGACCCGTTGACGGGTTTGCCCAATCGCCGCGCGTTCGAGCTGCATGCCCACCGCGAGATCGCCCGCGCGCGGCGCTCGTCACAGCCGCTGTCGGTGGCGCTGTTGGACATCGATCATTTCAAGCAGATCAATGACGGCTTCGGGCATGCCGGTGGCGACGAGGTGTTGCGTACCGTGGGCAGCCTGGGAGCCCACTGCTTTCGCTGCGAGGACTGCATGGCCCGGATCGGCGGCGAGGAGTTTGCCGTTTTGCTGCCGGGCACTCCCCTGGAGCAGGCGGGCGATGTGATGCAGCGGTTCCTGGACCAGTTGGCCGGTACCGTGATGAAGGTGGGGACGCCGCCGATCACGGTCACCGCCACCGTCGGGGTCTCGCAGTACGGCCCGCAGACCGCGACGCTGGAGCAACTTCTGTCGCAGGCCGACGCTGCCATGTACGCGGGCAAGCGCGAGGGCCGGGACTGCGTGGTTCTCTCTTTGGCGCCAGGAAGGTTCCAGCGCCGCCGTCGTGGCGAGGGGGCGCTGGCCGCGGGGCGGCGACCATGATGTCCAGTCCACGGAGTCGGTGAAATCGGCGGTGCGGGCAGCTTGCAGGCCCAGGTGCCGTGGTTTCTCGGCATGCGGGGACGGGCGGGTCCGTATCATGCCGTGCAGACATTGAACGGAATATCTATGGCATCCCCCTCCGACAGCATCAGCATGGCCCTGTTCTGCGACTTTGAAAACGTCGCCCTGGGCGTGCGCGATGCGCAGTACGAAAAGTTCGACATCAAGCCCATCCTGGAGCGCCTGCTGCTCAAGGGCTCCATCGTGGTCAAGAAGGCCTATTGCGACTGGGAGCGCTACAAGGGCTTCAAGGCCACCATGCACGAGGCGAACTTCGAGCTGATCGAAATCCCCCATGTGCGCCAGTCCGGCAAGAACTCGGCCGACATCCGCCTGGTGGTGGACGCGCTGGACCTCTGCTACACCAAGTCGCACGTCAACACCTTCGTCATCATCAGCGGCGACTCGGACTTTTCGCCGCTGGTGTCCAAGCTGCGCGAGAACAACAAGCAGGTG
>DATLGV010000650.1:0-5104 GCA_035540275.1 Acidovorax sp.
TCCACATACTGCATGTGGCCCGCATTGATCTGGCGTCGCACCGTGGGGTCGGACTGGTAGGGCAGGCGCATCTCGATGCCGTCCACCTGGGCCAGTGCGCCGTCCAGCTCGGGCGCGGTGCTGGCGCCTGTCCACAGCCCGATCTTGAAGCCATGGCCCTGTGCGTTCAGGCTCGCGATGCGGCGCGCCAGCGCGCCGGGCACGGCCTTGGGGTAGCCCGCGCCGGTGAAGCCGCTCATGCCCACATGGGCACCGGCAGGGATCAGGGCGGCCGCCTCATCGGCGGTCATGGTGCGGGAGAGAAAGTCGGGGTACAGCACCCGATCGGCCAGGGACATGAACAAACTCCGCAAAAAGAAAAAGGCCACCCGCCCGGTGAGCGGATGGCCCTGTGGACAAAACCAGGATGCTAGCCTTCGTTCCTTACAAATTAAGGGTTAACCCTTACAAATACAACTTGGCCGGGCCACATTCACAGATTACGCCGCTTTGCGGTTGAGCAGTGCGTACAGCAGGATCGCCCCGAACGTGGCGGTGCCGATGCCGCCCAGCGCAAACTGGCCGAACTTGAGCGTGAAGTCGCCCGTGCCCAGGATGAGGGTGATGGCCGCCACGATGAGGTTCTTGTTCTGCGAAAAGTCCACCTTGTTGTCCACCCAGATCTTGGCGCCGGCCACCGCGATCAGGCCGAACACCACGATGGACACGCCGCCCATCACCGGCAGCGGAATGGTCTGGATCAGCGCGCCGAACTTGGGGGAAAAGCCCAGCACCAGCGCAAACACGCCCGCCAGCAAAAACACGGCGGTGGAGTAGATCTTGGTCGCCGCCATCACGCCGATGTTCTCGGCATAGGTGGTCACGCCCGTGCCGCCCGCGCTGCCGCTGACCATGGTGGCAATGCCGTCGCCCATGAACGCGCGGCCCATGTAGCGGTCCAAGTTCTGGCCGGTCATGGCCGTCACGGCCTTGATGTGGCCCAGGTTCTCGGCCACCAGGATGATGGCGACAGGCGCGATCAGCAGCATGGCATTGGCCTCGAACACCGGCGCGGCAAAGTGGGGCCAGCCCAACCACGCGGCGTTGGCCAGCGCGCTCAGGTCCATGGGCTTGCCCAGGCCCAGGCCGTTGGTCAGCACCGCGTAGATGATGCTGGCCACGATCAGCCCCACCAGAATCAAGAGGCGCTGCACCATGCCGCGCGTGAGCACCGCCACCAGGCCCACGCTCACAAAGGTCACCACCTGCATCCAGCTGTCAAAGTTGCTGGCCGCCATGTTCTTGATGGGGATGCCCGCCAGGTTCAGCCCGATCACCGCCACCACCGAGCCCGTGACCACGGGCGGCATGAAGCGCTCGATCCAGCCCGTGCCGATGGCTTGCACCAGCGCGCCGATGAGCGTGTAGACCAGGCCACACGCAATGATGCCGCCCAGCGCCACGCCGATGTTGGCGTTGGCTCCCTGGCCTGCATACCCCGTGGCCGCGATCACCACACCGATGAACGCAAAGCTCGACCCCAGGTAACTGGGCACCTTGCCGCCGGTGACGAGGAAGAAGATCAGCGTGCCGATGCCGCTCATCAGAATGGCCACGTTCGGGTCAAAGCCCATCAGGATGGGCGCCAGCACCGTGGCGCCAAACATCGCGATCACGTGCTGCACGCCCATCACCGCCGTCTGCGGCCAGGGCAGCCGCTCGTCGGGCGCGATCACGCCGCCTTGTTGCAACACATCAGCGCTTTTCACGCGCCAGTTCATGAATCCCATCTTGTTGGTTCCTAGTTGTTGAGGCGCGAATGCTAGTGGATGGGCACGGCTTGGCCGTGAACCTGCGCGTCAGTTGCCAGGCGTCCACCCGCCTTGTGCCGGGTTAGCATCTGCGCCAACCTCTGCTCTGCCTGCTACAGGCACCGCCGCCATGCACCCTCAGCCGTCCTGCCCCTCTTGCCGCCAGCCCATGGAGGCGCACCGGTTCACCAGCAACCAGGGGCACACGCTGGAGCTGGACATTTGTTTTGCCTGCCAGGGCCTGTGGTTTGACCGGCACGAGAACCTCAAGCTCACGCCCCGGTCGGTGGTCGAGCTGTTTCGCCTGCTGCACGAGCACCGCATCGACCAGCACCAGCCCCTGGCAGAGAGCATGGCCTGCCCGCGCTGCAACACCAGCCTGGCCAAAGGCTTCGACGTGGTGCGTAGCGGCCGCTACATGATCTACCGCTGCGGGCGCCAGCATGGCCGCTTCAGCAGCTTCTCGTCTTTCATGGTCGAAAAGGGCTTTGTGCGCCACATGACGCGCCCCGAGATCGACGACCTGGCCCAACGCGTAGGCGCCATCTACTGCACCAGCTGCGGCGCGCCCGTGGACATCCGCAAGGACCACGCCTGCCCCTACTGCCGTGCCGCTTTCTCCCTCATCGACCCCCAGGCCGTGGTGCGCGCCATGGAGGGCTATGCCGCCGCCAGCGCCAAGACCTCGGCAGCGCCATCGCCCGTGGACATTGGCGACGCCCTGGTGGCCCTGGAGCGCGACCGCGCCCGGGCCGAGCGCGAGCGCCAGAAGCGCGCGTTCACCACGGCCAGCAGCGATGCCAGCGACAGCTCGTTCACCGGAGATCTGCTGGCGGCAGGGGTGGCGCTGGTGTGGGCGCTGGTGAAGGACTGAGAACGTCAACAGGTTCTACGGCCCCCGCCTGCGCATTGACATACCGCAGCACGTGCTGCGGTCATTCACGACAGACTGGGGATGACCGTTCAGAATGGTCGAAAGCCCATGCCCTGACCTTGGGCCCCACCGCATTCCACCCAACCGTGGCGCCCGCTGCCACCGGAGGAGCGCCCCGTGCCGCAGTCCCTTGCCCGACGCCGTGTCCGACCGCCGCGCAGCTCTGCGCCCGCAGAGGGCGCGACCCGCTGCACTGTCAGCCTGCCATTGCAGCGCGCGCAGCTGCCACCCGTCCCCAGCACCCTGCTCATCCCGTTGGCGGCGCGTGCCCATGGGGGGCGCTATTTCCCCTGGCTGGACTGCCAAGATGCCGTGGCCCCGGCGCTGCTGGAACGGCTGGGCGCCGACGTGAACGGCACCCTGGACGACCTGCACACCGTGCTGCATGTGCTGTGGCGCACCCGGGCCATCCGGGAGGCGGGACGCACCTTTTTTGCCGCGCACCCGCAGGCCCTGGGCGTCAACCTGGGGTGTGGGCTGACCCACTATTTCCAGTGGCTGGACCGGGGGGCCAACCAGTGGCTTGATGCCGACTTGCCCGCGGTGATGGCGCTGCGCCGGCCGCTCTTACCGCCGCCGTGCCCCCGCGTGCGCCACGCCGATCTGGACCTGTCGCACCCCGGCTGGTGGAAGCGGCTGGGGCTGCCCACCGAGCGCAGCGCCACGCCGGTGCTGCTGGTGTGCGAAGGCGTGCTGATGTACCTGCCGCCCGCGCAGGTGCACGCCGTGCTGGCCGAGTTTGCGCAGCATGCGCCGCCAGGCTCGCGCATGGTGCTGGATGTGATGACGCGCCAGGCCGTGGGCTGCGCCGCCCGCCACGCCAGCGTGCGGGCCACGGGCGCGGAGTTTCGCTGGGGTGTGGGCCGCATGGCGGAGCTGGAGGCCGTGCACCCGCGCCTGCAGTTGCTGCGCGAGCAAAGCGTGGCAGAAGGCTATGGCTGGCCGGGCATCGCCCTGGACCTGCTGTGGCGCCCCTGGCTGGGCGCGCCCCTGTATGGCCTGGCGACGCTGGGCGTGAAGGATCGCACCCCCTGAGCCGCTTCGCGTCGCCCCTGTGGGGTGGGGCGCTACGGCCTGAGCGCCAGTGCGCGCATCCATTGGGGTGGCTGGCCCGTGAGCTGCCCCACGATGGCCGCCTGCAGGGGCGGCAGGCGCCGCGCGCCCTGCAGCACCAGCTGGCGCAGCAGGCGGGGCACCGGGCGGGCGTCGGTGTACAGCCGCACGATGGCGTTGGTGCCCTGGTAGATGGGCCAGGCGTGGCGGTGGTGGCCCTGGGCGTAGGGGGCCAGCGCGTCGGCGCTGCCCATGTCCTGCCCGCGCTGGCGCGCACTCACCAGCGCGGCCGTGAGCCGCTCCACCCCTGCCAGGCCCAGGTTGTAGCCATGGGCCGTCACCGGGTGCATGCCCACGGCGGCGTCGCCCAGCAGCGCGCAGCGGTGACCTGCAAAGCGCTGGGCGTACACGGCCACCAGCGGGTAGGCATGGCGCTCGCCCACCAGCGCCATGGGGCCCAGCCGGTCGTTGAACTGGGCCTGCACCTGGGCGGCAAAGGCCTCGGGGCCCTGGGCCATCAGCGCGGCCGCGTCGGCCGCGCCCGCCGTGACCACCACCGAACACAGCGCATGCCCCGCCTGCGGGTCATCGGGCAGGGGCAGCACGGCCAGCGTGCGGTCGTAGCCAAAACACTCGTGGGCCACGTTGCCGTGGGGCAGGGCGTGGCGCATGCGGCAGACGATGACGGTGCGGCCAAAGTCGGTCATCTGCGCGCCGATGCCCAGCTGGCGGCGCGTGGCCGAGAAGCGGCTGTCGGCGGCCACCAGCAGCGGGGCCGTGAGGCGCTGGGGTGGGGCGCCAGCGGTGCCCGCCGGCACATAGTCCAGCTCCGCATGCCCGGTCAGCGTGGCTGCGCGCGTGACCTGGGCCTGGGTGACGAGCTGCACCCCCGGCGTGCGTGCCGCCACGGCATAGGCGGTGCGGCGCAGCGCATGGTTGGGCACGATGAAACCCAGCGCGCCGGGCGCTGCACCCTCCGGGGTCTGCGGGGTACTCAGTTGCAGCGCGCTGTGCTGGCCCAGCGGGCCGTCGTGTACCTGGGCTTCGCAGATGGAGCCCACCTCATGCCTGGCCAGCAGGTCCCAGTTGCCCAGGCGCTGCAGCGTATCGCGGCTGGGGTGGGTCAGCGCGATCTCGCGGCCGTCCGGCGCGGGCGCGGCCAGTATGCTGTCGCTCTGCTGCTCGACCACGGTGGCGGTGAACCCGGCCTGCGCCAGGGAGATGGCCAGCGACAGGCCCGCCGGGCCTGCGCCGACGATGAGGACGTCGCTGTGGTGGGGGGTCATGGCGGGAGGAATGCAGGGTGACAAGGTACCCGCCCCGGGAC
>DATLGV010000651.1:0-4161 GCA_035540275.1 Acidovorax sp.
GTGAAGTCCTGGCTGAACACGAACACGAGGCGGCCGTTGATCATGCCGTAGCCCGTCACCACACCGTCGCCAGGGATCTTGTTGTCCTCCATGCCAAAGTCGGTGCAGCGGTGCTCGACAAACATGTCCCATTCCTCGAACGTGCCGTCGTCCAGCAGCAGCTCGATGCGCTCGCGTGCCGTGAGCTTGCCCTTGGCGTGCTGCGCATCAATGCGCTTTTGCCCGCCGCCCAGGCGTGCCAGCGCACGCTTTTTCTCCAGTTGATCCAGGATGTCTTGCATGGTCGTCCTTTGGTGAATGGGTTGGTGTCTACTATTTATTTGATAGCTGCAAGCGCTTGATGGGATTGCGCTTGGAGCAGATTTCGTGCTGCAGTCGATGCCGCGATGCGCCCGGCGGCCACATCGGCCTGCATCTGGGGCAGCAGCTCCTTGACCTGGGGGTGCTGGCGAAACGCGAGCTTGAGCCCTGCGTCAATGCGCTCCCACATCCAGGCCAGCGCCTGCTTTTCGCGCCGCGCGGCCAGGCGGCCGTTGGCGGTTTGCAACTGGCGGAACTGCGTGACGGCGGCCCAGAAAGCGTCCACGCCCTGCCCCAGCAGCGCGCTGATCTGCACGACCTTCGGGTGCCAGAGTGTTTCGTCGTGGTGTGCGTTCTCGGGGTTGCCGTGCTGACTGAGCAGGCGCAGGCTCGACGTGATCTGCGCCTCGGCCCGCGTGGCGGCGTTCTTGTCGATGTCGGCCTTGTTGATGACCACCAGGTCGGCAATCTCCATCACGCCCTTCTTGATGGCCTGCAGGTCGTCACCCGCGTTGGGCAGCTGCATGAGCACAAACATGTCCGTCATGCCCGCCACCGCAATCTCGCTCTGGCCCACGCCCACGGTCTCGACGATGACCACGTCGTAGCCTGCGGCCTCGCAGACCAGCATGGCCTCGCGCGTCTTCTCTGCGACTCCGCCCAGCGTGCCGCTGCTGGGGCTGGGGCGGATGTAGGCTTTTTCGTGCACCGACAGGTGTTCCATGCGCGTCTTGTCGCCCAGGATGGATCCACCCGAGACGGTGCTGGAAGGGTCGATGGTGAGCACGGCCACGCGGTGGCCCTGGCTGATCAGGTACAGGCCCAGCGCTTCGATGAAGGTGGATTTGCCCACGCCGGGCACGCCGCTGATGCCGAGGCGGAAGGCCTTGCCGGTGTGGGGGAGCAGCTGGGTCAGCAGCTCGTCGGCCTGCGCGCGGTGGTCTGCCCGCGTCGATTCGAGCAGCGTGATGGCCTTGGACATGGCGCGGCGTTGCACCGCCGCCGTGCCCTGCACCACCCCGTCCAAAAGCGCCGCAGGGGTCACGCCACCGCCTTGCGAATCTGCTCCAGCACATCCTTCGCGCTGGCCGGGATGGGGGTGCCCGGGCCGTACACGCCCTTCACGCCGGATTCGTACAAAAAGTCATAGTCCTGCGCCGGAATCACCCCGCCCACGAACACGATGATGTCGTCCGCGCCCTGGTCCTTCAGCGACTGGATGATGGCGGGCACCAGCGTCTTGTGGCCCGCAGCCAGCGTGCTCACGCCCACGGCGTGCACGTCGTTTTCAATCGCCTGGCGGGCGCATTCCTCGGGGGTCTGGAACAGCGGCCCCATGTCCACGTCAAAGCCCAGGTCGGCAAACGCGGTAGCCACCACCTTGGCGCCCCGGTCGTGTCCGTCCTGGCCCAGTTTGGCAATCATCACGCGCGGGCGGCGGCCCTGCTCTTCGGCAAAGGCGTTGATTTCGGTCTTGAGTTTGTCCCAGCCTTCGGCCGAGTCATAAGCAGCTGCGTACACGCCGGTCACCTTTTGTGTATCGGCGCGGTGGCGCCCGTAAACCTTTTCCAGGGCATCGCTCACCTCGCCCACCGTGGCGCGCAGGCGCACGGCCTTGATGGACAAGTCGAGCAGGTTGCCCTCGCCGCTCTCAGCTGCTGCGGTCAGTGCGTCCAGCGCGGCCTGCACCTTGGCAGCATCGCGGGTGGCCTTGATCTTTTGCAGGCGGGCAATCTGGCCATCGCGCACCTTCATGTTGTCGATCTGCAGGATATCGACCGGGTCTTCCTTGGCCAGCTTGTATTTGTTGACGCCGACGATCACGTCCTTGCCACTGTCGATGCGCGCCTGCTTCTCGGCGGCGGCGGCTTCGATCTTGAGCTTGGCCCAGCCGCTGTCCACGGCCTGGGTCATGCCGCCCATGGCTTCGACCTCTTCAATGATCTTCCAGGCGGCATCGGCCATGTCCTGGGTCAGCTTTTCCATCATGTAGCTGCCGGCCCAGGGGTCGATCACGTTGGTGATGTGGGTCTCTTCCTGGATGATGAGCTGCGTGTTGCGCGCAATGCGGGCGCTGAACTCGGTGGGCAGTGCAATGGCTTCGTCAAAGCTGTTGGTGTGCAGGCTTTGCGTGCCGCCAAACACGGCGGCCATGGCCTCGATGGTGGTGCGCACCACGTTGTTGTAGGGGTCCTGCTCGGTCAGGCTCCAGCCGCTGGTCTGGCAGTGGGTGCGCAGCATCAGGCTCTTGGGGTTCTTGGCGCCCGTGGCCTTCATGATGCGGCACCACAGCAGGCGCGCGGCGCGCATCTTGGCGACTTCGAGGTAGAAGTTCATGCCAATCGCCCAGAAGAAGCTCAGGCGCCCGGCGAACTCGTCTACATCCATGCCCTTGGCAATGGCGGTCTTCACATATTCCTTGCCGTCGGCCAGCGTGAAGGCCAATTCGAGCGCCTGGTTGGCCCCGGCTTCCTGCATGTGGTAGCCACTGATCGAGATCGAGTTGAACTTCGGCATGTTCTTGGCCGTGTACTCGATGATGTCGCCAATGATCTTCATCGACGGCTTGGGCGGGTAGATGTAGGTGTTGCGCACCATGAACTCTTTCAGAATGTCGTTCTGAATGGTTCCGGAGAGCTTGTCTTGCGAAACGCCCTGCTCTTCTGCCGCCACCACGTAGCCCGCCAGCACGGGCAGCACGGCGCCGTTCATGGTCATCGACACGGACACCTTGTCGAGCGGGATCTGGTCGAACAGGATCTTCATGTCCTCGACCGAATCAATCGCGACGCCCGCCTTGCCCACATCGCCCGTCACGCGGGGGTGGTCGCTGTCATAGCCCCGGTGGGTTGCCAGGTCGAACGCCACCGACACGCCCTGCCCGCCTGCGGCCAGCGCCTTGCGGTAGAACGCGTTGGATTCTTCGGCCGTGGAAAAGCCTGCGTATTGGCGAATCGTCCAAGGGCGTACCGCGTACATGGTGGCCTGCGGGCCGCGCAGGTAAGGCTCAAAACCCGGCAGCGTGTTGGCATACGGCAGGCTGGCCGTGTCTTCGGCGGTGTACAGCGGCTTGACGGTGATGCCATCGGGCGTGACCCAGTTGAGGGCGCTGACATCGCCCCCCGGCGCCGACTTGGCTGCGGCCTTGGCCCAGGCTTCCAGCGAAGACGCGGCGAACTCTGGGGCGTTGTTGGTGGGTTTGTCACTCATGGCGAAAGCTACTCCGAAGATGGCATGGGGGCGTCCAACACGGCGCACAGGCTGTGACCGCACGGTGCTGTGATGTGGCGGCGAGTTTACATCATTCATAATTATTGATTCAAAATATTCCGTGCAGCTTACAATCCGCCCATGTCTGCCCTCACCCTCACTCCCCGCGCGCTCTATGAAGAAGTGGCCGAGCAGTTGCGCCAGCGCATCTTCCGCCGCGAGCTGGAGCCCGGCAGCTGGATCGACGAGCTCAAGATTGCCGAGGAATTCGGCATCAGCCGCACGCCGCTGCGCGAGGCGCTGAAGGTGCTGGCCGCCGAAGGCCTGGTCACGATGAAGGTGCGCCGTGGCGCCTATGTGACCGAGATGAGCGAGAAAGACCTGCGCGACGTGTACCACCTGCTCAGCCTGCTGGAGAGCGACGCCGCAGGCGTGGTGGCAGAGCGCGCCACCGAAGCCCAGTTAAAGACCCTGCAAGACCTGCACGCCGAGCTGGAAGCGGCCGTGGCAGACCGCGAAAAGTTCTTTGCCATCAACGAGCGCTTTCACATGCACCTGCTGGAGATGGCCGACAACCGCTGGCGCAGCCAGATGGTGGCCGACCTGCGCAAGGTGATGAAGCTCAACCGCCACAACTCGCTGTTCAAGCAA
>DATLGV010000652.1:0-1672 GCA_035540275.1 Acidovorax sp.
TTGCCGTCGCCGGTGTTGACGATGATGAGGCCCCGGCGTTCGCCTTCGGCCTTTTCGTAGCGTTTTTCGGTGGGTGGAGTTTCGATCTGCATGGGGGGCATTCTCTCGGACAGGTTGGGTGTCACAGACCGGTCAATTGCGGCTGAGGGGACAGGGAAAACGGGCGCCCGGCCTGCCAGGCAGCGCCAGCGAGCACCACGAGGGCCATGACCAGCAGCGCCACGATACCGGCCATGCGCTCCACCGGTGCGGTTGGACTCACGGCGGCTTCGCGCTGGGGCTGGCGCTCCAGCAGCACCCCCATCGTAGGCACGGCGGGCGCAGCTGGCGGGGCTTCTGCCTGGGCGGGTGGTGCAGGCAGGTCGGCTGCCGGAGAGATGGCCTGCAGCGGAGGCAGCACAGGTGACTGCGGTGTGGCAACAGCCATGCCAACGGGCGCGGAGTCCGCCGCTGGCACACCCCGCGCGGCATGCTCCACCCAGCTGCGCACGCCGGGCAGCTCGGCCGCCAGCGGCGCGGTGCGTGTGAGTTCCTGGTACCTCTGCGCAAGCTGCTTTTGCGTGTCGGCATCGGCCTGCCAGTAGCCCTGGCGCTGTGCCTGCACCAGGCGTTCGAGCGACTGGGCGTAGGCCTGCGGGTGCTCTTGGAGCCACTCGGGCAGGCCCAGCTGATGCTTGTCGCGCACCAGCACGTCATAGAAGCTCTGCCAATGGTCGCTGCGCACGGTGTCCGGCGCCACGGCCTGCCAGCCCCAGGCGAACTGCACGGCCTTGAGCACCTGCAGCGTGCCCGCATAGCCCTCGGCCTTCTGGGCCTGCAGCCAGCCGGGATGCAGGTAGCGCGACTGCATCTCCAGCGCAATCGCGCGCTGCGCGGTCTCGGTGGTGGGTTGGCCCACGTCCTGCAACTGGGCCACATGCAGCTCCAGCCCCTGCGGGCGGCCTGCAACGCGGGCAGCGGCCGACAGGCCGCCGAGGTACTGGAACGGATCGTCCGAGCTGACCATCGCGTAGAGGTGCGAGCTGCGCGAGAGGATGGCGGCATCGGTGCGGCGCAGGTGCGCCCCCAGCGCCTTGGCGGCCGTGCCGCCCGCCACGCCCGTCACCGGCTCGCCATCCAGGTAGGGCTGGCTCATGCGCTGCAGAAACATCTGGCCCAGGCGCGCATCGTGGGTTTGCAGGCCGTCGCTCTGCACCGCGTCCGACAGGCCAGTGCCGTAGTCGCCCACCGCGTTGCCGAAAGCGCGCACGCGCGCCAGCTGCTCGGCCTGCGCGCGGGGCACGCCCTGCTGGCGCAGTTCCTGGCCGATCTGCGCGGTGTGGCGCGCAATCACATTGCCGGGCTCGGCCGTGGCGGCCTGGGCTACGGCGCGGTCGAGCAGTGCCATGAGGGCGGGGAACTGGTCGCGGTACGAGCCGGTGATGCTCATGAGCACATCGACGCGCGGGCGTTTCAGTTCATCGGCGGGAATGGTCTCCACGCGCACCGGGCGGCCGGAGTCGTCCCACACCGGGCGCATGCCCAGCGCCACCAGCGCCTGCGCTTCCATGATGCCCTGGTGGCGCAGCGTCTCGCCCGCCCACAGCGACAGCGCCATGCGCGCTGGCGCCCGGCCACCGTGGCGCGCCTGGTAATCCTTGAACCAGTCGTTGAACAGCGTCTGCGCCACGGT
>DATLGV010000653.1:0-3319 GCA_035540275.1 Acidovorax sp.
GCCGCTGCAGCCGCCGCCTTTGACCGGGCAGACACCAACAAGGATGGCCAGCTGAGCCCGCAAGAAGCCGCCGCGCTGCCCGCCATCAGCCAGCGATTCAAGGAACTCGACACCGACCAGAACGGCTCGCTGTCCCGCGCCGAATTCGACAAGGGGGTGCAATCCTGACCCTGTAACCCACCAGCCCGCTCTGAGCCTCCGGCCATAGAGAGGGCGCAACTACCATACGCACAAGGCCTGCCCGCGCTGGAACTCCAGGGCGTGGGCAGGCCCTTGTGCGTGCAGGCACCAGCGATGGGCATCAGTCGTGCAGCGACGACAAAAACTGCTGCAGTTCTGGCGTCTGCGGGCTGCCAAACAGCTGGGCAGGCGTGCCCTGCTCGTGCACCCGCCCCTGGTGCATGAAGATCACGCGGTCGCTCACCTTGCGGGCAAACGCCATTTCGTGCGTGACCATCATCAGCGTCATGCCTTCCTGCGCCAGCGACTCCACCACACGCAGCACTTCGCCCACCAGCTCGGGGTCCAGCGCCGAGGTGATCTCGTCGCACAGCAGCACCTGCGGCTCCATGGCCAGCGCGCGGGCTATGGCCACGCGCTGCTGCTGGCCGCCCGAGAGCTGGTCGGGCATGGCGTCAAACTTTTCGGCCAGGCCCACACGGGCCAGCAGCTGGCGCGCCTGCGCCTCGGCGGCCCTGGCATCGCGGGCCTTGACCAGCGTGGGCGCTAGCATGATGTTGCGGCCCACGCTGAGGTGCGGAAACAGGTTGAAGCTCTGGAAGATCATGCCCACCTGCTGGCGCAGCGCGCGCATGGCCGTGGGGCTGTCGTGCAGCAGCTTTTGGCCGTTGACGCTGAGCGCGCCCTCCTGAAACGCTTCCAGCCCGTTCACGCAGCGCAGCAGCGTGCTCTTGCCCGAGCCGCTCTTGCCGATGATGGCGATGACTTCGCCGCGCTGCACCTGGAGGTCAATGCCCTTGAGCACTTCGTTGCTGCCGTAGGACTTGCGCAGGGCGGTGATGTCCACGATGGGCGGCTCGCCCACCACGATGCCGTCGTGCGCGGGGGCGGGGGGGGTTTCAACGGCGGTTGCCATGGAGTTTCCTTTCAAGCGATTGCGCCACCAGGCTCACGGGGAAGCACAGGGCAAAGTAGAGCAACGCCACGCAGGCGTAGACGAGGAAGGGCTGGTAGGTGGCGTTGGAGATCATGCTGCCCGCCTTGGTCAGCTCGACAAAGCCGATGACCGAGGCCAGTGCCGTGCCCTTGATCACCTGCACCAGAAAACCCACCGTGGGTGGCACCGCAATGCGCAGGGCCTGCGGTAGCACCACATGGCGCAGCTGCTCGCCAAAGTTCAAGGCCAAGCTTTGCGCGGCCTCCCACTGCCCCTTGGGGATGGAAGCCACACAGCCGCGCCAGATCTCGGTGAGGTAGGCGCTGGTGTAGAGCGTGAGCGCCACGGCAGCGGCCGTCCACGGCGAGGTCTTGATGCCAAAGAGCGCAATGCCGAAGTACGCCAGGAACAGCTGCATGAGCAGCGGCGTGCCCTGGAACACCTGCACATAGGCGCCCACCGCGCGATCCACGCCCCGCAGCTTGGACAGGCGCAGCACCAGCAGCACCAGGCCCACAAGGCCGCCGCCAATGAAGGCCATGAGGGACAGGGACACCGTCCAGCGTGCTGCGAGCAGCAGGTTGCGCAGGATGTCCCACAAGGAAAATTCAACCATCTCGATTTACCTCCCCACCAAGAATCGGGCGCCCACCCACATCAGCAGGCGGCGGGTCAACATGGACAACACCAGGTACACGGCCGTGGCCAGGATGAAGGCCTCGAACGCGCGGAAGGTGTTGCTGGAGATGAGGTTGGCGGCGTAGCTCAGCTCGGGCGTGGAGATCTGTCCGCACACGGCCGAGCCCAGCATCACGATGATGATCTGGCTGACCATGGCGGGCCACACCTTTTGCAGCGCGGGCGGCAGCACCACACGCCGGAAGGTCTGGCCCGGCGTGAGTGCCAGGCTGTGTGCGGCTTCGATCTGGCCACGCGGCGTGGCCTCGATGCCCGCGCGGATGATCTCGGCCGAATACGCGCCCAGGTTGATCACCATGGCCAGCACGGATGCGAACTCGGGCGAGAGCTTGAGCCCCAGTGCGGGCAGGCCAAAGAACAGGAAGAACAACTGCACGATGAAGGGCGTGTTGCGCACCAGCTCCACATAGCTGGCCACGGCCCAGCGCAGCGCGGCGGGCCGGTGGCCCAGGTTGCGCGCCCTTGCCCAGGCACAGGCCGTGCCCAGCAGCAGGCCCAGCACGGTGCCCACGATGGTGAGGCCAATGGTCCAGACCACGCCGCGCACCAGCAATGGCCACGACGCAAGGACGGCAGAAAAATCGAGCGCAATCAGCATGCTTGTGCCCTGCGGCGCTTGTCGCGCCACAGGCCCTTGGGTTTCAGCAGTTCATCCTGTGCGCAGCATCACAGGGGCAGGTCACCCGCAGGGCGGCCCAGCCACTTGCTCGACAGCTTGTCGATGTCGCCGGACTTGCGCGCCTCGGCAATGATTTCGTTCACGCGCAGGCGCAGCTTGTCTTCGCCCTTGGCCACGCCGATGAAGTTGGGGCTGTCCTTGAGCAGCAGCTTGTATTCGGTGGCCAGGCTGGGGTTCTTGACCATGATGGTGCCCGCCGTCGATGCGCTGGTGGCAATCGCCTGCGTCTGGCCCGACACAAAAGCCGCAATGCTGGCCGCGTGGTCTTCAAAGCGCTTCACGTCCACGCCGGGGGGCGCGACCTTGGCCAGTTCCTGGTCTTCCATCGCGCCGCGCGTCACGGCCACGGTCTTGCCCGCCAGGTCGGCAAAGCTCTTGATGTTCAAGCTCTTGCTCGCAAACACGGCCTGGAAGAACGGTGCGTAGGCGGCTGTGAAGTCGATCACCTTCTCGCGCTCGGGGTTCTTGCCCAGCGTGGAGATCACGAGGTCGGCCTTCTGCGTTTGCAGGTAAGGAATGCGGTTGGCGCTGGTCACAGGGATGAGTTCGACCTTCACACCCAGCTTGGCGCCGATGTACTGGGCCATCTCCACGTCCAGGCCCTGGGGCTTGAGGTCGGTGCCGACAAAGCCGTAAGGCGGGTAGTCGGTCGGGATGGCGATCTTGATTTCCTTGGCCTTGAGGATGTTGTCCAGCGCGTTCTGCGCGTGGGCGGCGGGCGCCATCAATGCCGCTGCAAGGCCGGTGGCGGCAAGCGCGCCCAGGGTCAGGCGGCGGGTGGACGAGGTGACGGTGCGGACGGTGGTCATAGCAGGGCTCCTAGG
>DATLGV010000654.1:0-6210 GCA_035540275.1 Acidovorax sp.
TGTTCCAGAAGAACGTGCTGGCCAGCGGCGTGATTCCGCAGATCAGCATGATCATGGGCCCGAGCGCCGGTGGCGCCGTGTACTCGCCCGCCATGACCGACTTCATCTTCATGGTCAAGGATTCGAGCTACATGTTCGTGACCGGCCCCGAAGTCGTGAAGACCGTGACCCACGAAGAAGTGACGGCCGAAGAACTGGGCGGTGCCGTGACCCACACCACCAAGAGCGGTGTGGCCGACATGGCGTTCGAGAACGACGTGGAAGCGCTGATGATGCTGCGCCGCCTGTACAACTACCTGCCGCTCAACAACCGCGAGAAGGCCCCGGTGCGCCCCAGCAACGACCCGGCCGACCGCATGGACCTGAGCCTGGACACCCTGGTGCCCGACAACGCCAACAAGCCCTACGACATGAAGGAGCTGATCCTCAAGACGGTGGACGACGGCGACTTCTTCGAGCTGCAGCCCGAGTACGCCAAGAACATCATCATCGGCTTTGCCCGCATGGAAGGCCAGACCGTGGGCATCGTGGCCAACCAGCCGATGGTGCTGGCGGGCTGCCTGGACATCAAGTCCAGCATCAAGGCCGCGCGCTTTGTGCGCTTTTGCGATGCGTTCAACATCCCCGTGGTCACCTTTGTGGACGTTCCCGGCTTCATGCCCGGCACCAGCCAGGAGTACGGCGGCATCATCAAGCACGGCGCCAAGCTGCTGTACGCATACGCCGAGTGCACGGTGCCCAAGATCACCGTCATCACCCGCAAGGCCTACGGTGGCGCGTACGACGTGATGAGCTCCAAGCACCTGCGCGGCGACGTGAACCTGGCCTGGCCCAACGCCGAGATTGCGGTGATGGGCGCCAAGGGCGCGGTGGAAATCATCTTCCGCGAGGACAAGAACGACCCCGTGAAGCTGGCCGCGCGTGAAGCGGAATACAAGCAGCGCTTTGCCAACCCGTTTGTGGCGGGGGCACGCGGCTTCATCGACGACGTGATCCTGCCGCATGAGACACGCAAGCGCATCTGCCGCAGCCTGGTCATGCTGCGCGATAAGAAGCTGGAAAACCCCTGGCGCAAGCACGGCAACATCCCCCTTTGAGCGGCACTGCCACAGCCCTTGGGGCGTCGTTGCCGGACCTTGTCGTAGCGCTGCTACTGCCTGCGGTCTGGCGCCTAGCCCCAACCGCTTCGCTGGGCTGTGCCAGCACCTAACCCAACACGTTTCGGGTAAGAGCCCTTGGAAAGAGATACAACATGTTCACCAAAATCCTGATTGCGAATCGCGGCGAGATTGCTTGCCGGGTCATCGCCACCGCCAAGAAAATGGGCATCGCCACCGTCGCCCTCTATTCCGACGCCGACAAGGAAGCCCGCCACGTCAAGCTGGCCGACGAGGCCGTGCACATTGGCGCTGCGCCCTCGCGCGAGTCGTACCTGCTGGCCGACAAGATCATTGCCGCCTGCAAGCAGACCGGCGCGCAGGCCGTGCACCCCGGCTATGGCTTTCTGAGTGAAAACGAAGCCTTCGCCAAGCGCTGCGAAGACGAGGGCATTGCCTTCATCGGCCCCAAGGCCCATTCGATTGCGGCCATGGGCGACAAGATCGCGTCCAAGAAGCTGGCCAACGAAGCCAAGGTCAACACCATCCCTGGCTACAACGATGCGATCAGTGGCCCCGAGCAGGCAGTGGAAATTGCCAAGGGCATTGGTTACCCCGTGATGATCAAGGCATCGGCCGGCGGCGGCGGCAAGGGCCTGCGTGTGGCCTACAACGACAAGGAAGCGTTTGAAGGCTTTGCCAGCTGCCAGAACGAAGCCCGCAACAGTTTTGGCGACGACCGCATCTTCATCGAGAAGTTTGTGCAGGAGCCGCGCCACATCGAGATCCAGGTGCTGGGCGACGCGCACGGCAACGTGATCTACCTGAACGAGCGCGAGTGCTCCATCCAGCGCCGCCACCAGAAGGTGATCGAAGAGGCGCCATCGCCCTTCATCAGCGACGCCACCCGCAAGGCCATGGGCGAGCAGGCCGTGGCGCTGGCCAAGGCGGTGAAGTACCAGAGCGCAGGCACGGTGGAGTTCGTGGTGGGCAAGGACCAGGACTTCTACTTTTTGGAGATGAACACCCGCCTGCAGGTGGAGCACCCGGTGACCGAATGCATCACCGGCCTGGACCTGGTGGAGCTGATGATCCGCGTGGCGGCGGGCGAGAAGCTGCCGCTGACGCAGGCCGATGTGAAGCGCGACGGCTGGGCCATCGAGTGCCGCATCAACGCGGAAGACCCGTTCCGCAACTTTTTGCCATCCACCGGTCGCCTGGTGCGCTTTCAGCCGCCAGAGGAATCGATGTTCCAGTCCGACACCAGCAAGAAGCTGGGCGTGCGGGTGGATACGGGCGTGTACGAGGGGGGCGAGATCCCCATGTACTACGACTCGATGATTGCCAAGCTCATCGTGCACGGCACCGACCGCAACGACGCGATTGCCAAGATGCGCGCTGCGCTCAACGGCTTTGTGATCCGTGGCATCAGCAGCAACATCCCGTTCCAGGCCGCGTTGCTGGCGCACCCCAAGTTTGTGACGGGTGACTTCAACACCGGCTTCATCGCGGAGAACTACGGCAAGGGCTTCCACGCCGAAGACGTGCCGCACAGCGACCCGCTGTTCCTGGTGGCGCTGGCGGCCTTCATGCACCGCCGCTACCGCGCACGGGCATCGGGCATCAGCGGCCAGCTGGCGGGGCACGAGGTGAAGGTGGGCGAGCAATTTGTGGTGGTGACGCTGGGCGCCGAAGGGCAGAACCAGCACCACGACGTCACGGTCTCTGACTTTGAAGATAAATCGGGCTCCAGCTCTGTATCTGTGGGTGGCAACAGCTATCAGATCAGTAGCAACGCCACGCTGGGCCAGATCCGGGTGCAGGGCGCGTGCAATGGCCAGGGCTTCACGGCCCAGGTGGAGCGCGGTGTGGGCAAGAACCCGCTGGCGCTGCGCATTGCGCACAACGGCACGCAGATCGATGCGCTGGTGCTGTCGCCGCTGGGCGCGCGGCTGCATAAGCTGATGCCTTTCAAGGCGCCGCCAGATTTGTCCAAATTCCTGCTCTCGCCCATGCCCGGCCTGCTGGTCGATGTGGCGGTGCAGCCCGGCCAGAAGGTGCAGGCGGGCGAAAAGCTGGCCGTGATCGAAGCCATGAAGATGGAGAACATCCTCTTCGCCGCGCAGGACGGCGTGGTGGGCAAGATCGTGGCGGGCAAGGGCGAGTCGCTGGCGGTGGATCAGGTCATTCTGGAGTTCCAGTGATCCACGGGGCGTATCCCCCGGATATCCCAAGGGGCCTTGCGCCCCTTTTTTGAGTCTTTTCAGCCTTCTGCGCTTGTTGCATAAGCACTGAAAGCTATCAAATCAGGAGTATTCATGAGCACCACTCAACGCCCGTTCAAGGTTTTGGGCATTCAACAGGTTGCCATTGGCGGCACCGACAAGCAGCGCATGAAAACGCTGTGGGTGGACATGCTGGGCCTCACGCAGACCGGCACCTTCCAGAGCGAACGCGAGAACGTCGATGAAGACATCCTGGCCATGGGCCAGGGCGCCTTCAAGGTGGAGGTGGACATCATGCAGCCGCTCGATATCGACAAGAAACCCGCCGTGCACACCACGCCGCTCAACCACATCGGCCTGTGGATCGACGACCTGCCCAAGGCGGTGGAATGGCTCACATCCAGAGGCGTGCGCTTCGCGCCCGGGGGGATTCGCAAGGGTGCAGCGGGCTACGACATCACGTTTTTGCACCCCAAGAGCAATGACGAGTTCCCGATCGCAGGCGAGGGGGTGCTCATCGAGCTGGTGCAGGCGCCCGCGGACGTGATTGCCGCGCTCTCTTGATTGGGATCGCGCGAGCACCTTGTCCCTCTTCGCTTGCCGGACTTTTGCGGCTGTCTGGCATCTCCTTGACTTGACGAAGTGGTTTAATGCGCCCGGCGCGGGGGATCGCCCTGCGGGAAATTCGTCGTCATCATGCACAACCACAAAATCACACTGCGCTCTTTGGCACTCTTGTCCCTATGGGCTGCGTTCGCATGCGGTGCGCAGCCAGCGCTGGCCGGGGCGGACACGCCGGACGCCGAAACCTGGAATGCGAAATTCCAGGCAACCTATGTCTGGCAGGATAAGCGCCCCTTCGCGGCAGCCTATTCAGGTACCAACAGCCTCACGCCGGACAGGGAGAAGAGCTATTCTTTTACCGCCACGGCAGCGCTGGGCCTGCGGCCGTGGGAAGGGGGCGAGCTGTATTTCAACCCCGAAGTAGCCCAGGGCGTACCGCTGTCGGGCCTCACCGGCTTGGGTGGCTTCACCAATGGGGAGATTGCTCGCTCGTCAGGTCCCATTTTGAAGCTGTACCGCGCGCGCCTGTTTCTGCGCCAGACCTGGGGACAAAGTGGTGAGCGTGAAGCGGTCGAGTCTGATGCGAACCAACTGGCCGGTTCGGTGGCCAAGCGCCGCTGGGTGCTGACGGCGGGCAACATCTCGGTGCTGGACGTGTTTGACGGCAACGCCTACAGCCACGACCCCCGGACACAGTTTTTGAACTGGTCGCTGATGACCCATGGCGCTTATGACTTTGCGGCCGATGCCCGGGGCTATACATGGGGTGCAGCGCTGGAGTGGTACCACGACGACTGGGTGGTGCGCGCTGGCCGTTTCTTGCAGCCCAAAGAGCCCAACCAGCAGGCGCTGGACGCGCGCATCCTGCGCCACTACGGCGACCAGATCGAGCTGGAGCATGCCCATAGGCTGGGCGATCAGCCGGGCAAGCTGCGGCTGCTGGCGTTTCGCAACCGCGCACGGATGTCCCGCTTTCAGGATGCGCTGGACCTGGCTGCCCGCACCGGCGCGTTGCCCAGCATTGATGACGTGCGCCACGGTGAGCAGATCAAGCGGGGTTTCGGGTTGAATGTGGAGCAGGCGGTTTCTGACGATGTGGGCGTTTTTGGCCGCGCCAGCTGGGCAGACGGAAAGACAGAAACCTATGCGTATACCGAGATCGACCGGTCGATCTCCGGCGGCGTTGTTGTCAAAGGGGGCGCATGGGGGCGTGCTCAGGACAGCGCGGGTTTTGCCATGGCGCGCAACGGCTTGTCCAAAGTGCGGCGCGAGTACCTGGCGGCCGGTGGCCTCGGGTTCTTCATTGGGGATGGCCGCCTGAACTACCGGCCCGAAGTGGTGCTGGAGACCTTTTACAGCCTGAATCTGACGCGGCAAACCTGGCTGACGCTGGACTGGCAACACATTCGCAATCCCGCCTACAACGCTGACCGGGGCCGGGTGAACGTGGCCTCGGTGCGCCTTCACGCGGAGTTTTGACACCGGTGGCTCAAAAAAACGGCTGGGCGCACGCGAACGCAAAGAACGGCTGCACAAGGCAAACGCGGCCCCGGCCTTTGAACAGCTTCTCGCGGACAGGGCCGGGGTGGCGGTGCCGATCGCGCCCCTCTTGCGCATCTTCGCCAGGGGGCCATGCACGTTGCCAGCACGTTGGCAGCGCGTTGGCCACCGATGCATTGCGTACCCGCATCGCAAAAATGATGTGCTTGCATTGGCGCGCAAGTCGCGGCAAATGAGGGATAACTGTCGATATCCCGAAGCGGAGATGGGTGATTTTGTCGCCCGTTGGCGCTGCGTTCTGAATGGCACTTTTTGTGACCCATTGGCGTGCTTTTGCGCTGCTTTTGGTTTGAAAATCTCCGCACTGTGGCAGTGCAGCAGTGAGAGCGTGTCGATGGCCCTCCCCGGGGCGTCCCCATGTTCTGGGGGGCGATCGATCCCTGGTTGCATTGCGTTGTGCAGCCCTGTGGATGACTGCGGATCATCTCGCGGCGAATGTCAGATGTTTTGAACGAAAGAACCACCATGTACCCGTCCTCCATGATCGAGCCGACCGTGGCCCAACCCGTGCGACTGCACCACCGCCCTGCAGCCCCTGCGGCGCAAGGTCCCTGGACGGTGGAGGCCATCCAGGCCCTGCTCGACAAGCCCCTGATGGACCTGCTGTTCGAGGCCCAGACCGTGCACCGCCAGCACTGGCCTGCCGGCGACATCGAGCTGGCCACGCTGCTGTCCGTCAAGACCGGCGGCTGCCCCGAGAACTGCGGCTACTGCCCGCAGGCGGCCGAGTTCGACACGGGCGTGAAGGCCGAGAAGCTCATGGA
>DATLGV010000655.1:0-3179 GCA_035540275.1 Acidovorax sp.
CCCACCGCCACGCGCTGCTGTTCTGGACCCTGGGGGCATTGGCCTGCGTGGTGGCCTGGGACGCCGCGGGGCAAGACCTGGCGTTGGCCCAGGTGTTTGGCTCGTCCCATGGGTTTCCGATGCGGGAGCAGTGGTTTTTTGTGCAGGTGCTGCACGAAGATGCCCGCCGCCTGGGCTGGCTGCTGGTGCTGCTGCTGGCCCTGGGCGTGTGGTGGCCGCGCGGCTTTCTGCGGCGGCTGGACGCCAGCGAGCGTCTGCAGATGGCCGTGAGCGCGCTGCTTGCACTGGCGGTGGTCAGCATCACCAAGAACCTCAGTGCCACCAGTTGCCCCTGGGACCTGGCGCAGTTTGGCGGTGTGGCACGCCATGTGTCGCACTGGGCGCTGGGCGTGACAGATGGCGGCAGCGGCCGCTGCTTTCCGGCAGGCCATGCGTCGGCCGGGTTTGCGTTTCTGGGAGGCTACTTTGCGCTGCGCCACAAGGCGCCCTCGGCCGCGCGCTGGTGGCTGGCGGGCTCGCTGCTCGCAGGCTTGGTGCTGGGCGGGGCCCAGCAGGTGCGCGGCGCCCATTTCATGAGCCACACCCTGTGGACGGGCTGGCTGTGCTGGACCACCGGCTGGCTCTGCGATCTGGCCGCCACGTCACTGCGCCCGCGCTTTCCGCATTTCGCTACCACCACCACGCCCTCGGACGGCTCCCATGCTTGAACTCGACCTGGCCTTGTTTCGGGCCCTCAACGCCGATGCCGCCACCTTGCCGGCCGTGGTGACCTTGGCACAGTGGGTGTCGCAACAATTGCCCACCGCCATGGGCGGCCTGCTGCTGGGCAGCTTCTTGCTGGGCACGGCCGCGCAACGGCGCGCGCTGGGGCTGGCGCTGGCGTCCATGGCGGTGGCGTGGGTGGCGGTACAGCTGCTGCGGCTGGCCATTCCGATGCCCAGGCCCGCGCAGCTGGGTTTCGGCATCCAGTGGATCGAGCACGCGGCGCGTGCCCGTTTTCCCAGCATGCATGTGGCCGGGGCTGCCGCGCTGGCCGCCAGTTTGGCCTTGCGGCCGGTGACGGGACTGACCTGGCTGAACTGGCTGGCCGCCGCCGCGACGGCGGCCATGGTGTGGAGCCGCGTCTGCCTGGGCGTGCACTTTCCGTCCGACGTGCTGGCAGGCCTGGTCTCCGGGGGACTGGCGGCGGTCGCCGTGCATGCCATGGCTGTACGCATGCCGCGCCTGCCGGCACTGCGGCACAAATCGCCGCCGGGCAACGCGCACTGACGGCTGGCCGCCCCCGGGGCTCCCTGCGCGGGTCAGCTCGCGACGCAGATCTTGAGCATGTTCGTGCCGCCCGGCGCGCCCATGGGCTCGCCGCAGGTGATGGCGTACACGTCGCCCTTTTGCACGATGTTGCGGCTCTTGAGGTGGCGCTCTGCCTGCTCCAGCGCGGTGTCGCGGTCGGCGCTGGTGTCCATGAGCAGGGGGCGCACGTTGCGGTACATGGCCATCTTGCGCTGCGTTGCCACCTTGGGGGTGAGCGCGTAGATGGGGATGCGGATGCTGTGGCGGCTCATCCACAGCGCCGTGGCACCGCTGTCGGTCATGGCCACGATGGCCTTGGCGCCCAGGTGGTGGGCCGTGAACAGCGCCCCCATGGCGATGGACTGATCGATGCGGCCAAAGGTCTGCCCCGTGAAGTCCGCATCCAGGTGGTGGTCTTCCGCCGCTTCGGCCGCAGCGCAGATGGTGGCCATCTCTTCCACGGTTTCAAGCGGGTAGCGGCCCGCAGCGGTCTCGGCGCTCAGCATCACGGCGTCGGTGCCGTCCAGCACGGCGTTGGCCACATCGCTCACCTCGGCGCGCGTGGGCACGGGGTTGGTGATCATGCTTTCCATCATCTGCGTGGCGGTGATGACCACCTTGTCCAGATCACGCGCCATGCGGATCATCTTCTTTTGCAGGGCGGGCACGGCCGCGTTGCCCACTTCCACCGCCAGGTCGCCGCGTGCCACCATGATGCCGTCGGAGACGCGCAGGATGGACTCCAGATGCGGGATGGCCTCGGCGCGTTCGATCTTGGCGATCAGGCCGGGCTTGTGGCGGTACTCGGACGCGGCCACGTTGCACAGCTGGCGCGCCATTTCCATGTCGGTCGCGTTCTTGGGAAAGCTCACGGCCACGTAGTCGGCCTGGAAGCTCATGGCCGTGCGGATGTCTTCCATGTCCTTGGCCGTGAGGGCCGGTGCCGTGAGGCCGCCGCCCTTCTTGTTGATGCCCTTGTTGTTCGACAGCTCGCCGCCCACCTTGACGGTGGTGTGCACCTCTTCACCGCGCACCGCATCCACGGTGAGCACGATCAGGCCGTCGTTGAGCAGCAGCAGGTCGCCCGCCTTCACATCGCGCGGCAGCTCCTTGTAATCCAGCCCCACGCCATCGATGTCGCCCAGCTCGGTGCGCGAGGCATCGAGCACAAATTGGGCGCCCGACTCCAGCTGCACCTTGCCCTCGGCAAACTTGCCCACGCGGATCTTGGGGCCCTGCAGGTCCGCCATGATGGCCACCTCGCGGCCCGCACGCTGGGCAGCGGCGCGCACGGTGGCGGCGCGGTCGATGTGGTCCTGCGCCTTGCCGTGGCTGAAGTTCAGCCGCACCACGTTCACTCCCGCTCGGATCATGGCCTCCAGCAGCGCCGGGTCGCTCGACGCGGGGCCCAGGGTGGCAACAATCTTGGTGGCGCGGCGGGTAGGCATGGACATGTCTCTTTTCTCTCGGTCGTTGGGGATGTAATCGAGTTTCAATTCTCACACGAAGCGGTTACATGCGGGTTACCCCATGCAACGCACCGCGCTCCCGCTCCTCAAAGCAGCGGGGATGACAGCAGATGCGCCAGCACATGCGCGATGATCGCGGCCTCCAGACCGTGGCGCGCAAACAGCCAGCCCGCCACCAGGCCAAAGGCGGTGTTGCCCACCAGGACGAACGCCACCACGGGCACGGTCAATACCCCGGCCAGCGCCTGCGCAGCGGGCAGATGCCCCAGGGCAAACAACACGGCGCTCAGCAGCATCGCCCCAGCCACCAGCCCCTTGCCGGGCCGCCCCTGACCGCGCTGCCGCAGGCGCCAGCCCAGCCACAGCAGCAGGGTCATCACACCCCAGCGCACCAGCAGCTCTTCGGTGATGCCCCCATAC
>DATLGV010000656.1:0-3329 GCA_035540275.1 Acidovorax sp.
CCCCTGCTGGCCGCGCTGTTGGCTTCTACCGCCCTGGCCGCCTGCGGTGGCGGCGGAGGCGAGGGCGCGCCGGGCGCGGGAGCCCCCAGTGCGCCTGCGCCGGCCACCCCCTCGCCGGGCAACTACGCCCACCCCGCGGCCACCACCGACAACGAGGCCGCCCGTTTTCTGCTGCAGGCCCAGTTCTCGGCATCGACGGCCGAGATCGCGGCCTTGCGCGCCACCACCTACGCCGACTGGCTGGACAGCCAGTTCAGCGCGGCCCCCAGCCAGAGCGGCTGGGACTGGCTGAACCAGCGCGGCTACGCGGACGTCAGCAACGACACGGCGTACTACGACAACGCCTACCCTGCCGACTTCATGATCTGGTACCAGCTCATGAAGTCGCCCGACGGGCTGCGCAAGCGCGTGGCGCTCGCGCTGTCGGAGATCTGCGTGGTGTCCACCAACGGCGTGGACATCAGTTGGCGCTGCCATGCCATGGCCTGGTACTGGGACCAGATGGTGAACAACGCCTTGGGCAACTACCGCTCGGTGCTGGAGAGCGTGACGCTCAACGCAGCCATGGGGTACTACCTCAACACCCGCGGCAACCAGAAGGAAAACACCGCCACGGGCCGCCAGCCCGACGAGAACTACGCCCGCGAGGTGATGCAGCTCATGTCGATCGGGTTGGTGGCGCTGAACCTCGATGGCACGCCGCAACGGGACAGCAATGGCAAGCCGGTCGACAGCTACACCATGAACGACGTGACCAACCTGGCACGGGTATTCACGGGGTATGACTACGACCAGTCGCAGAACGTCCCGATCACCGTGCCAGGCACGACCCGCGTGATCCCGAACACCACATACACGCGGCTGCCCATGGCGCTCAATGCGTCACGCCACTCGACGCTGGCAGCGACCTTCCTGGGCACGACCATCCCCGCCAACACGCCCGGCGCTGCGGCCCTCAAGACCGCGCTGGACACCTTGTTCAACCACCCCAACGTGGGCCCTTTCATCGGCAGGCAGCTCATCCAGCGGCTGGTCACCAGCAACCCGTCACCCGCCTACGTGGCGCGCGTGGCGGCTGCCTTCAACAACAACGGCGCCGGCGTGCGGGGCGACCTGCGCGCTGTGGTCAAGGCCATCTTGCTGGACGACGAGGCCCGCTCGCCCGCAGGCCTCACCCAGCCCGGCTTTGGCAAGCTGCGCGAGCCCATGCTGCGCCTGGTGCAGTGGGGCCGCACCTTCGGCATCACCTCGGCACAGGGCAGCTGGAAGATCGGCGACCTGAGCGACCCCGGCTCGCGCCTGGGCCAGAGCCCGCTGCGTTCGCCCTCGGTGTTCAACTTCTTCCGCCCGGGCTACGTTCCACCCTCCACGGCCCTGGCGGCCGCCGCCGCCGTGGCCCCCGAGTTCCAGCTGGTCAACGAAAGCAGCGTGGGGGGCTACCTCAACTACATGCAGGGCGTGATCCGCAACGGCATCTACGTGAACGCCCCCGAGCTGCCCAACAACGCCAGCACCTCCAACAACGGGTACGACATCAAGGCCAGCTACACCAACGAACTGGCCATCGCGGCCGACGCCGACGCGCTGGTGGCCCGCATCAACCTGCTGATGTGCGCGGGCCAGCTGTCTGCCGCCACCGTCAAGCTCATTGCGGACGCACTGAAGGCCACGCCCGTCACCACCGCCAGCACCGACGCCGCCAAGCTCGACCGCGTGGCGGCCGCCGTCTTCCTGGTCATGGCTTCGGCCGAATACCTCGTTCAAAAGTAAGCCCTGCCATGCACCTGCTTCAACCCGAACTCCACACCCGCCGCGCGTTCCTGCGCCGCTCCACCCAGCTGGGCCTGGCGGGCACGGCCCTGCCCTTTGCACTCAACCTGGCCGCCATGGGCGAGGCGGCCGCTTTCAACGCCTCCGACTACAAGGCGCTGGTCTGCGTGTTCCTGTACGGCGGCAACGACTATGCCAACACCGTGGTCACCTACGACGATGACAGCTACAACCGCTACAACACCATCCGGGGCGGTGGTGCGGGCCAGACGGCAGGCGGCATCGCCCTGGCCAAGGCGGCCCTCGCCCCCACGCTGCTGACGCCCACCACGCCCCTGCCGGGCGGCCGCCAGTACGCGCTGCACCCCGCCATGACAGGGCTGGCCGGCCTGTTCAACAGCGGCAAGGCGGCCGTGCAGCTCAACGTGGGCCCGCTGGTGGTGCCGCTGACCCGCGCGCAGTACAACAGTGCCGACCGCGCCACCTACCCCGTGCCCCCCAAGCTGTTCTCGCACAACGACCAGCAGTCGGTGTGGCAGTCGTCCTCGCCCGAAGGCTCCACCGTGGGCTGGGGCGGCAACATCGGCGACCTGGCGCTGTCGTCCAACGGCAACTCGCTGTTCACCTGCATCTCGGTCACGGGCAATGCGGTGTTTCTGTCGGGCGACTCGGCGCTGCAATACCAGGTCAGCACCAACGGGGCGGTGGCCATCAACGGCGTGAAGAACCGGGTGTACGGCTCATCGGCCGTGCAGAGTGCGCTGACGTCGCTCATCCAGCAGCCGCGCACGCAAACGCTGGAGAACGAATACAACCGCGTCACCACCCGCGCCGTCACGGCAGAAAGCCAGATCACCAACGGGCTGGCGGGCGTGACGCTGTCCACGGCCTTCCCCAACAACAACTCCCTGGCCAACCAGCTCAAGATGGTGGCCCGCCTCATTGGCGCGCGCACCAGCCTGGGCAGCAAGCGCCAGGTGTTCCTGGTCTCGCTGGGCGGCTTTGACCTGCACGACAACCTGATCGCGCAGCAGCCCGTGCTGATGCAGCGCGTGAGCGAGGCCATGACCGCTTTCTACAACGCCACGGTGGAGCTGGGCGTGGCCGACAAGGTGACGGCGTTCACAGCCTCCGACTTCGGCCGCACGCTCAGCTCCAATGGCGACGGCTCGGACCACGGCTGGGGCAGCCACCACCTCGTGGTGGGCGGTGCGGTCAAAGGCAAGGCCTTTTGCGGCAGCCCGCCACCGGTGAGTGTGGGCAACACGGCGGCTGCCGAAGACGAGTGGCACGTGGGCCAGGGCCGCCTGCTGCCGTCCACTTCGGTGGACCAGTACGCCGCCACCCTGGCCAAGTGGTTTGGCGTGGCCGACAGCGAAATGGCGGAGGTGCTGCCCAACATCACCCACTTTGGCACCGCGGCGGGGCGACCGGACTACCCGGTGGACCTGGGGTTTCTGTAACCCTCGGGGCGCTGCGGGCAGCAGCCCCCAGATCCATCCCGCTCAGTGGCCCACCTGCTCCACCCAGGCAGCCAGCTCACCGGCCAGCTGGCTTGA
>DATLGV010000657.1:0-1690 GCA_035540275.1 Acidovorax sp.
GCGCTGCGCTCGCCCGTCCAGGCGGCGGGCTCTGCGGGCGGCTGCCAGCGCAGGGCCCCCACGGGGGCCTGGGCGTAGGGAACGCCCTTCCAGGCATAGGTGCCGCTGGAGGCGCTGTCGTCCGTGCCGCGCACCGTGCCATAGCGGGTTTCGCGCAGTTCGGGCGGCGTACCGCCAGAGCCACCACACGCCGTGGTCACCACGGCGGCGAGACAGGCTGCGCCCCAGCGCAGGCTCTTTGCAAAATGGGCCATGTTGTTTGTCTCCTTCGGGGTTTTCAGGAATGGGTCGTGCCTGCAGAACGCATCACACTCGCGCCTGGGCCCGGCCTCGGCGCCGATTGTGGAAACGCCTGGCCTACAACCCACTATCGCAACCACACCAAAACAGTGACTTCAGAACACCACCCGCGCGTAAACCCTGAGACAGGGGCTTGCCCATGAGCCCGCTGCCGCAGCGCACCAGCTCTGCCGCCTGGGTGCGCGGCATTGCCGAGCTGTTTGCGGCCGAGGGCCTGCCGGTGCAGGCCCTGTGCGCGCAGGCCGACATTGACCTGGAGAGCCTGCAACACCCCCACACCCGCGTGGATGTGGACCGCGTCAGCCGCTTGTGGGAGGCCGCAGCCCAGCACTACGCCCGCCCAGGGCTGGGCCTGGACCGCCAACTGGCCGCGCGCTACGGCAAGCTGGACTTGGTGGGCCATGCGCTGGCCTCGGGGCCGAATTTGCTCGAAGGCTTCCGGCACCTGGACCGGCACATGGCTCTGATCTCGGACGCGACCACGTTCTCGATGGAGCGGGACCCGCGCGGCTACTGGTTGGTGGTCAACCACATCGGCGCATCGCGCCCCATTCCTCGCCAGCGCGTGGAATTTGCGGTGCTGACCCTCATCACGCTGTGCGACTGGCTCACGCGGCGCGACCTCACCCCCCTGGCGGTGGAACTGGTCACCCCGGCGCCAACCGACGACGCATGCCACCGCGCGGCATTTGGCGTGCCACCCCGCTTTGGCCAGCCAGTGAACCGCTTTCTGATGGCCGAAGCCGACCTGCTGCAACCCATCCCCACGCACAACCCCAGCCTGTGGGCGCTGCACGAACAACTGGTGGAGGCCGAGCTGGGACAACTGGGCCCGCTGGGCCAGTCGCTGGTCAGCACCAAGGTGCGCACTGAGATATCGCGCATGTTGCACCTGGGCGAACCGCGCCGGGAGGACGTGGCGGCACGCCTGCACCTGACCGACCGCACCCTGCAGCGCCGGCTGCAGGCAGAGTCGGTGAGTTTTCAGCAACTGCTGGACGACACGCGCAGCGAGCTGGCCCGCCAGTACCTGGCCGACCCACGCCGCAGCCTGGCCGAGGTCGCCGACCAGCTGGGGTTCAGCGACCAGAGCAACCTCTTCAGGGCCTGCAAGCGCTGGTTCGGCATGCCGCCAGGCCAGTACCGCCAGCAGCTGGTGCAGCCTGCATCCAGCGCGGCCTTCCTGGCATCAGCAGCGTCGTTGTAGCGGTCGTGGTGCCGGCCCGCCCCGCCCCGCCATGGCCCTGTGGGCGCCGGGGCATCTGGCCTGCGAGACAATCCAGCCCATGACCTTGACTGCCGACAGCGACGCCCGCACCGACCTGGGCTTCGCCTGGGACCACCGCTTTGCCGCGCTGGGCCCCGACTTTTTCACCGAACTGCGCCCCAC
>DATLGV010000658.1:0-5949 GCA_035540275.1 Acidovorax sp.
TCTCTACCCCCTTGAGCTTGATGTTCGGTCCCACCGTGAGCTTGCTGCCCGAACTGTCGCTGGCGCTGCTCGATTTGGGGGCCGCCGCTGCGGACACCGGCTGTGCCGATGCTGCACTGTGGTTCACCGCGCTGCTCCCCAGCACGGAGCCTGAACTGGCGCTGCTGCGGGGTTGGAACGATTCGGGTTCACGCTTGCCAAAGAAGGGGTTTTGCACGGCCATCAGATCTCCTTGAAAAGAGGGCCATCGTAGGTTTCGATCTCTGTGAAAGATGCCCGCGTTACGCAAGAACGGTAACCAAACGGTTCTCTCGTAGCATGCGCTTGCAAGGCTTGCGGGATCACACAACCGATGGCCAGCCCCCATCAGGAAACGATGTACGCAGCCGCCCCCGCCGACATGATCTGCCCATCCGGCCCCAGAAACTCCATGCGCGTGGTGGCCACCCGCGAGCCCAGGCGCAGCACCTGCGCGCGCAACTCGAAGTGGCTGCCAATGCCGGGGCGCAGGTAGTCGATGCGCAGGTCGATGGTGCCCAGCCTGGCAAAGCGGTGTAGGCGCTGCTCGGGCGGCTCGTCCAGGTGCTTGGCGCCAATCGCGGCCATCACGGCCAGCCCGCCCATGGCGTCGAGCCCCGCGCTGATGACGCCGCCGTGGATGCGGTTGTAGGCGTAGTGGCCCACCAGGTCGGGCTTCATGTCGATGCGGCCCACCACGCCGTCAGGCGCCAGGGAGGTGATCTTCAGGCCCAGCACCTGGTTGAACACGATTTTTTCTTCAAAGATGGACTTGAGCCCGGCAATGAATTCGGGCTCGAAGGCCTGGGGCTGGGAGGGAATGGTTTTGCTCATGGTGTGCTGTGGGCGGCCCGGCGGGGCGCTGCGCCCACCGGAGACCGATGACTCCTGTTTTTATAGCTGCTGGCGCTTGATACACCAGCGCCTGCGGCCATTTTGGCTCAAAACTGGCCGTGGCGCCCTTGCCCGGCCGCAAAACGCGAGGCTCCGCGCAGCGCCTCGGCCAGGCATTCGCGGCCCCCTGCCCACTCCTGCAGCAGCGCCTGCTGCAAGGGCAAGCTCTCGGCGGCCAATGCGCTGGCACGGTCGGCCCGCAAGGTGGCCTGCGGAAAGGCGGCCAGCTGGTGGGCCAGCGCCAGGGCGGCTTCCAGCGCCTGCCCTGCGGGCACCACGCGATTGCACAGGCCCATGCGCAGGGCTTCGTCGGCCTCGACCTTGCGGCCAGTCAGGATGAGGTCCAGCGCATGCGACAGGCCCACCAGGCGCGGCAGGCGCACGGTGCCGCCGTCAATCAGCGGCACGCCAAAACGGCGGCAGAACACGCCCATGTACGCGTCCTCCGCCATCACGCGCAGGTCGCACCACAGCGCCAGCTCCATGCCGCCGGCCACCGCAGCGCCTTCGATCGCCGCGATCACCGGCTTGGACAACTGCAGGCGGCTCGGCCCCATGGGCCCCGGCGGGTGGACGGCATCGACCGTGAAGTCCAGCGTGTCTGCAAGCGCCTCGGGGGTGACACCGTCGGCCAGCAACTGCGCGCCCGACTGCAGGTCCCAGCCCGCGCAGAAATGCCCGCCGGCGCCCTGGAACACCGCCACCTCGGCACGGTCGTCCTGCTCGAAGGCCACAAAGGCCGCGTGCAGCGCGTGGGCGGTCGCGGCATCGACGGCATTGCGCACACCAGGCCGGCGCAATGTCACCAGCGTGACACCGCCTTGCGTTTCAACCTCTACCGACATGTGCGTCTCCTGTGGCGGGGGGCTCAGAACCTGTTCTCCCACCCGACGTTATTCCTATTGCGCAGGGTGCAGCACTGCGTCAATATGCGCCGCTGCCTGCTCATCCATCCCCATCAGGGTTAGCCCCGAGTGCGGTCTGCGCCGGGCACGTGCACCATTATTTATGCAAAGCAATCGCTTTGTAAAAATATTCTGCAGGTCTTGTGCCCACAGGGTTTCACAAAGTGCGTGCTGCCAGTCACCACACGCTTTGCGCCCACCGGCTCAGGTCTCAATCTGGAGAGCCAGTGTGCAATTTGTGCAACTGTTGATCAGCGGTGTCTCCCAGGGGTGCATCTACGGCCTGATCGCGCTGGGGTTCGTGCTCATCTACAAGGCCACGGAGACCGTGAGCTTTGCGCAAGGCGAACTCATGATGCTCGGCGCCTTCTGCGGGCTGGCACTGATGACGGTGCTGGGCTTTCCCTTCTGGGTGGCGGTGCTCGCCAGCATCCTGGCCATGGGCTGCTTTGGCGTGGTGCTGGAGCGCGCCGTGATCCGCCCCATCCTGGGCCAGCCCGCGTTTTCCATCGTCATGCTCACCATCGGCATCGGCTACGTGCTGCGCGGGCTGGTGACCATGATCCCCAACATCGGCACCGAGACGCACACGCTGCCCGTGCCCTACAAGGACCTGTCGTTTCGCCTCGGTGCGCTGGTGCTCAACGCCGAGCAGCTGGTGGTGATTGGCGCCACGGGCGTGCTGTGCGTGCTGCTGTTCGCCATGTTCCGCTACAGCAAGCTGGGCATTGCCATGCAGGCGTCGTCGCAGAACCAGCTGGCCGCCTATTACATGGGCATTCCGGTGCAGCGGCTCAACGGCCTGGCCTGGGGCCTGGCCGCTGCGGTGGCGGCGGTGGCGGGCCTGCTGCTGGCGCCCATCACCTTCGTGCACGCCAACATGGGGCTGATCGGCCTCAAGGCCTTCCCGGCCGCCGTGGTGGGCGGCTTTGGCAGCCTGCCCGGCGCCATCGTCGGCGGACTGGTGATCGGCATCGTCGAATCGCTCTCGGGCTTCTACCTGCCCGATGGGTTCAAGGACACGGCCGCGTACATCGTGGTGCTGATCATGCTGATGGTCAAACCCAACGGGCTATTCGGCGAAAAGCTACGGAAGAAGGTCTGAAGGACAAACATGCGTTTCATCTTCAAGACCTCGTACGAGCAAGACATTCGCCTCGCCAAGCATGGCGGACATGTGTTCTGGTACAGCCTGCTGTGCCTGGCCCTCGTCGCCGCACCCTGGGTGGCGCCCGAATACTGGCTGGCTCAGCTCACCTTTGTGCTCATCTACGCCATCGTGGGCCTGGGGCTGATGCTGCTGGCGGGCTTCACCGGCTTGTTCTCGCTGGGGCACGCTGCATTCCTCGGCGTGGGGGCGTATACACAGGCCGTGCTCACGGGCATGGGCTGGCCGTTTGCGCTGTCGCTGGCCTGCGCAGCGGGGCTGTCTGCCGCTGTGGGCGTGGTGGTGGGCCTGCCCGCGCTGCGCGTGAAGGGCATCTACCTGGGCATGGCCACGCTTTCGTTCGGCTTCATTGTGGAAGAGGTGTTTGCGCGCTGGGAGTCGGTCACGGGCGGCAACTCCGGCAAGCACCTGGTGCCGCCGCAGATTGCGGGCTATTCGTTCGAATCCACCGAGTCGTTCTACTTCCTGTGCCTGGTGATTGCAGTGGTCAGCACCCTCGCCATCCTGAACCTGCTGCGCTCGCCCACGGGCCGCGCGTTTGTCGCTATCCGTGATTCAGAGATTTCGGCACAGAGCATGGGTATCCACCTCGCGCGCTACAAAACGCTGTCGTTCTCCATATCAGCCGCGCTCGCAGGCATCGGCGGGGCGTTGTACGCGCACAAGCTGCAGTTCATCTCACCCGATCAGTTCAACATCCTGCAGTCCATCGACCTGCTGCTGATGATCGTGATTGGCGGGCTGGGCTCAGTGCACGGCGCCTTCCTGGGCGCGATCTTCCTGATCTCCATGCCGCAGCTCATCTCCCTCGGCAAGGACTGGTTGCCAGACTCCATCGGCCAGTCGCCTGGCCTGCAGGCGGTGGTGTACGGCGCGGTGCTGATCGCGTTTGTGCTGTTCGAGCCCATGGGCTTGTATGGCCGCTGGCTCAAGGTACGCACCTGGCTACAGATGTTCCCGTTCTACCGCAAGGGCTTGTTCAAGCGGCAGAAGTCGTTCCAGAAATCGGATCGCTTGAAATGAGCGCGGCGGCCACCATGAATCAAGACGTGCTGCTTTCGGCCCAGAACCTCAGCGTGCGCTTTGGCGGCGTGCTGGCGGTCAACAACGTGAGCTTTGACGTGCGGCGCGGCGAGGTGTTCACCCTCATCGGGCCCAATGGCGCGGGCAAGACCACGGTGTTCAACCTCATCAGCCGCATCTACACGCCCACCACCGGCACCATTGCCTATGCGGGCCCCGGCGGCGCCATGCTGCCGCTCACTGACCAGCCGCCCCACAAGGTGGCGGGCCTGGGCATTGCGCGTACCTTCCAGAACATCGAACTCTTCGAGCATGCGAGCGTGCTGCACAACCTGCTGATCGGCCGCCACACGCGGCAGCACAGCAGCCTGTGGGCCGAGATGTTCTTCACGCGCAAGGTGCGCGAAGGCGAAGTGCTGGCCCGTGAAAAGGCCGAGCAAATCATCGACTTTCTCGACTTGCAGCACTACCGCGACACCATGGTGGCCGGCCTGCCCTACGGCGTGCGCAAGGTGGTGGAGCTGGCGCGCGCGCTGTGCACCGAGCCCCAGTTGCTGCTGCTCGACGAGCCATCGTCGGGCCTGAACGTGGAGGAGACGGACGACATGGCTTTCTGGATCCAGGACATCCAGCACGAGCTGGGCATCACCGTGCTGATGGTGGAACACGACATGTCGCTGGTCTCCAAGGTGTCCGACCGCGTGCTGGCCATGAACCAGGGCGAGGTGGTGGCCATGGGCACGCCGCGCGAAGTGCAGACGCACCCCGGCGTGGTGGAGGCGTATCTGGGCACCATCGACGACGTGAGCAACCTGCGCCGCCCCGCAGGTTCCGGCGTGGGAGCGCGCGCATGAGCGCCGTGCTGTCCGCCCCCGCCACCAGCCCGGTGGCCAGCGCCGCCGACCAGCCCCTGCTGCGCCTGCAGAACGTGGAAAGTGCCTACGGCCCCATCAAGGCCATCCGGGGCGTGAGCCTGCAGGTGCGGCGCGGCGAGATCGCCGCCGTGCTGGGCAGCAACGGCGCGGGCAAGACCACCATCCTCAAGACCATCAGCGGCATCATCGACCCCCGCAAGGGCTCCATCGAATTCCAGGGCGCAGACATCACCGCCAACGACCCGGCGGCCATCGTGCGCCGGGGCCTGATGCATGTGCCCGAGGGGCGCGAGGTGTTTCCGCTGCTGTCCGTGCGCGACAACCTGCTGATGGGCGCCTACACCCGCGCCGACAAGGACGCAGTGGCGCGCGACATCGAGACCGTGTTCGGCTACTTCCCCATCCTGAAGGAGCGGGCCGCGCAGGATGCGGGCCTGCTCTCGGGCGGGCAGCAGCAGATGCTGGCCATCTCGCGCGCGCTCATGGCCAACCCCGAACTCATCCTGCTAGACGAGCCCAGCCTGGGCCTCTCCCCCAAGCTCACCAAGGAGATCTTCGAGATCGTGGTGCGCATCAACCGCGAGCGCGGCACCACCATCCTGCTGGTGGAGCAGAACGCCAACATGGCGCTCAATGCATCGGACTACGGCTACGTGCTGGAGAACGGCCGCATCGTGATGGAAGACAGCTGCGATCGCCTGCGCGAAAAGGACGACATCAAGGAGTTCTACCTCGGCATGAAGGACGAAGGCGTGCGCGGCGAGCGGCGGTGGAAAAAGAAGAAGACATGGCGGTGAGGACAACATGAGCAATCTCTGGGACCTCGATCACATCCAGCCCGCAGGCAACGACGTGCTGGCAGGTGACACCATCGCCGCCATGTTCTGGAACGCCGTGGCCGAGCGCGGCCCGCGCGTGTGGATGCGCCAGAAGGAGCTGGGCATCTGGAAGAGCTGGACCTGGGACCAGACGGCAGAGGCCGTGCGCGAGATTGCAGGCGGCCTGATGTCGCTGGGGTTTGCGCCGGGTGAGTGCGCATCCATCCTGTCCAACACCAACATCGAAT
>DATLGV010000659.1:0-11593 GCA_035540275.1 Acidovorax sp.
CCTCCGGAGTGCCGGGTCGGTCCAGGGAGGGCCCGCATGTAGGACATGGCCCGCCGCGCGGCGACTGGCCGGTCGCCCGGCGGGGCCAGATTGAAAGCCGCTCCCGGGTGCTGGAGCGGCTTCGAATTGCTATATTTTCAATAGCTAAAAACGCGGATTCGACAGCCAATTTCGGCCATTTTTATGCACTTCATGCTTCGTCCGGCGCGTCCAGCCCCAGCTCCTGGATCTTGCGGGTGATGGTGTTGCGCCCAATGCCCAGGCGTTGCGCGGCCTCCATGCGCCGCCCATGGGTGGCCACCAGGGCGGTGCGGATCAGGCGCGACTCGAAACGCCGCGTGAGCGCGTCCCACACTTCGGGCTGACCACCTGCAAGCAGTTTTTGCGCTTCGGTTTCCAGTGCCTGCTCCCAGCTGTGGACAGCGGCGACAGCGGCCACAGGGGCTGCGACGGCGTCGGCCGACCAGGACGGAACGGCCGCAGGCGCAGAAGACGCCGGCATGGGCGCAGATACCTGCGCTGCGGGGTGCAACCCACCCACCATATCGGGCGCAGGCTGCGGTATAGCTGGCCCCTGCACCGCCGGCTCGACCGGAGCCGAGGGAGCCAGCGGAGCCACCGGCATCGATGTCACCGTGGTGGCCGCAGCGGCCTCGGTGCCCACCATTGCGCGCACGGGCGGCTGGTACACGGGGGCCTCCAGCACCTCGGGCGGCAGGTCCTGCAGCGAGATCACCTGCGCGGGCGCCATCACGGTCAGCCAGTGGCAGATGTTCTCCAGCTGGCGCACGTTGCCGGGGAAGGAAAACGCCGTCAGCCGCGCCAGCGCGGCGTCGGAGATGCGCTTGGGCTCCACGCCCAGCTGCCGCGCGCTTTGCTGCAGGAAATGGCGCGTGAGCATGGGAACGTCCTCGTGCCGCTCGCGCAGCGCGGGCAGGCGCAGGCGGATCACGTTGAGGCGGTGGAACAAGTCCTCGCGGAAGCCGCCTTCCTTGACGCGCTGCTCCAGGTTCTGGTGGGTGGCGGCGATCACGCGCACATGGGCCTTGACGGCCGCGTGGCCGCCCACGCGGTAGAACTGGCCGTCGGACAACACGCGCAGCAGGCGCGTCTGCAAATCAAACGGCATGTCGCCGATTTCGTCGAGGAACAGCGTGCCGCCCTCGGCCTGCTCGAAGCGGCCGCGCCGCTGGGTCTGCGCGCCGGTGAAGGCGCCGCGCTCGTGGCCGAAGAGTTCGCTCTCCAGCAGGTCCTTGGGGATGGCGGCGGTGTTGATGGCCACAAAGGGGCCGTCGGCCACGGGCGAATGTTTGTGCAGCGCGCGGGCCACCAGCTCCTTGCCAGACCCCGATTCACCGGTGATGAGCACCGTGACCTGGCTTTGCGACAGCCGCCCGATCGCGCGGAACACGTCCTGCATGGCGGGCGCCTGGCCCAGCATTTCGGGGGTCGCGGTCTGGCGCTCTTCGGTGACTTCTTCGCGCTGGCTCTCTTCGACCGCGCGGCGGATCAGTTCCACCGCCTTGGGCAGGTCAAAGGGCTTGGGCAGGTATTCGAACGCGCCGCGCTGAAAGGCCGATACCGCGCTGTCGAGGTCGGAGTACGCCGTCATGATGATGACGGGCAGGCCGGGCTGCAGCTCGCGCACCTTCTCCAGCAGTTGCAGGCCCGAACCGCCGGGCATGCGGATGTCGCTCACCAGAACCTGGGGGCCCTGGCGGGCGGGGTCGCCCGCAGTGACATCGGCCAGTGCGTCCAGCACTTCGCGCGGGTGCGTGAAGCTGCGCGTGGGCAGGTTCTCGCGGGCCAGCGCTTTTTCGAGCACGAAGCGGATCGAGGGGTCGTCATCTACTATCCAGATCGGCTTCATATGTTTTTCTTACCTTCCCTGTGGTTGCGTGTCAGGGACCGTCGTGCGTCAGCAAGAACCTGTTCAATATCTTTTTGGAGTCGCACAAGCATCTTGCCGGGATGGGATGCAAGGCGCGGTGCGCTGCCGATAGCTCGTGCTATCGGCAAGCGCCGCAACGCCGCAGACCGCCCGGCAAGCTGCTTGCCCGAAGGGTTGGAGTGAAATCGGGCGATTGGACGCCTCGGCCGCTTGCATGGGCACGAGCCCATGCAGCGCATCCGAAGCATCCACTCATCCCGATTGCACTCCAATGCGACCTCCAAAAAAATACTGAACAGGTTCTAGGGCAAGGGGATCAGGATTCGGAAGTCGGTGCGACCCGGTGCGCTGTCGCATTCGATCAACCCGTGGTGTCTCTGCACGAAGGTTTGCGCCAACGTCAGCCCCAGCCCTGATCCGCCGTCCCGCCCCGACACCAAGGGGTAGAAAATCCGCTCCTTGATGGCATCGGGTACGCCCGGTCCGTTGTCGATGACATGCAATTCCAGTGCCAGCCGGTAGCGCTGTCGGCCGAACGTGACCTGGCGGGCCACACGCGTGCGCAGCGTGATCATGGCATCCCCCTTGGCAATGCGCTCTGACAGCGCCTGGGCCGCGTTCTGCACGATGTTCAGCACCGCCTGAATGAGCTGCTCACGGTCCCCGCGGAACTCGGGGATGGAGGTGTCGTAATCGCGCTGCACCTTGAGGCCCTGTGGGTACTCGACCAGCACGAGCGAACGCACACGCTCGCACACCTCATGGATGTTCACGTCGCCCACCAGATGCGGGTGGCGGTGGGGGGCCAGCAACCGGTCCACCAGGCTTTGCAGGCGGTCGGCCTCGTGGATGATGACCTGGGTGTATTCGGTGAGCTCTCGGTTGTCGAGCTCCATCTCCAGCAGCTGCGCCGCGCCCCGGATGCCACCCAGCGGGTTCTTGATCTCGTGGGCCAGGTTGCGGATCAGCTCCTTGTTGGCCTGGGCCTGGTCGCGCAGGCGCTCTTCGCGGTCCTGACGGGCCTGCTGCTCCAAGGGCCACAGCTCCACCAGTATTTCGCCCACCTGCTCGGCGTCGGCCACGTTGACGTGCACGGGCACCGGCTCCTGGTGCAGGCGCTTCAGGCTGGCCTCGTAGCGCAGCGCGGCAAAGTCCTTGCCCCGGGCGCCCGCCAGGGCGGTCTGCAGCAAGGCAGGGTCGGTGAAGAAGGTGGAGAAGTCCGCCCCTTCCAGGGTGCGGCGCGAGAGGCCCAGCGTGTTTTCCAGGGCGGCATTGGCAAACTGCACCGCACCATCGTCAGCCCGCAGCACCGCCACCAGGGTGGACATCAGGTCCAGGGAGTGAAAACGCCCGGTGTCAGTGCCAGGCAGGTCGGGGGAGGAAGGGGCTGCACTCACGCGCTATCGCCGTCGTCAGTTGGTGGGTGCCGCTGGGGCGGGCAGGCGCGCAATCTCGCGCTTGATACCGGCAATGTCGCTCTCGCTGCGGGCCACGCTGGCCTTGAGATCGGCCGTGCGCTCGAGGTAGCGCTGGGGGTTGCGCAGATCGAGCGCGTTGCGCTCGGGGGCGCCATTGTTGTATTCCTTGAGCAACTCGGCATGGCGTGCTTCCGCCTTGCGCAGTTCGGATTCCAGGATGGCGCGGGCATCCGAGTCCCGGGATTTTTGTTCGTTGTTGGTCACCCGCGGGGCCGACGGGGGCGATGTGGCGGCCGTGCTGCCACCGCCCCCCGCTGCGAGTGCGGCAGATGCGGGGCGGCTGCCTTGCACCACGGTGACGTTCCCCCCCTCCACCAGCTTGCAGCCACGCTCCTTGGCCTGCTGTGCATTGTTGGTGTATTCGTTGCCGCAACGGTAGATGCGGTCTTGCGCCAGGGCAGCGGGGACGGAGCCAGCGATGAGAAGCAGGGTGATGAGCGTTTTTTTCATTCGGTTTCCTCGCACGGACATGCAGGGGTCGGGGGAGTATCTCCCAATCACCCGACATCTCCAATCCAACAAAGGCAGACCCTTGGAAGGCTGTGTATACCGATGCCACAACTGGTCCCTTGGTTCCGCCGCACGGGTTCGGCGCGAGTGCCATCTTCGCCTGCCCATGAAAAAAGGCGGCTTGCGCCGCCTTTTTGGTGAGCAATGGTCTGCAGGCAGACGATTACAGCGAGTAGTACATGTCGTACTCGACAGGGTGCACAGCCATGCGGAAGCGGGTCACTTCGTTCATCTTCAGATCGATGTAGGCGTCGATCATGCTGTCGGTAAACACGCCACCCTTGGTCAGGAACGCGCGGTCCTTGTCCAGGTGCTCCAGGGCCTGGTCCAGGCTGTGGCACACGGTGGGCACCAGCTTGTCTTCTTCTGGAGGCAGGTGGTACAGGTCCTTCGTGGCGGCTTCGCCAGGATGGATCTTGTTTTCCACGCCGTCCAGACCCGCCATCAGCAGGGCAGCAAAGCCCAGGTAGGGGTTCATCAGTGGATCGGGGAAGCGGGCTTCCACGCGACGGCCCTTGGGGTTGGCCACGTAGGGGATGCGGATCGAGGCAGAACGGTTCTTGGCCGAGTAGGCCAGCTTCACCGGGGCTTCGAAGTGAGGCACCAGGCGCTTGTAGCTGTTGGTGCCGGGGTTGGTGATGGCGTTCAGGGCACGGGCGTGCTTGATGATGCCGCCAATGTAGTACAGCGCGAAGTCCGACAGACCGGCATAGCCGTCGCCAGCGAACAGGTTCTTGCCGTCCTTCCACACGGACTGGTGCACGTGCATGCCGGAGCCGTTGTCGCCGTGGTAAGGCTTGGGCATGAACGTGGCGGTCTTGCCGTAGGCATTGGCCACGTTGTGGATCACGTACTTTTGCAGGATGGTCCAGTCGGCGCGCTCCACCAGCGTGCTGAACTTGGTGCCGATTTCGTTCTGGCCAGCGCCCGCCACTTCATGGTGGAACACTTCGACCGGGATGCCCAGGGATTCGAGGATCAGGGACATCTCGGCGCGCATGTCTTGCGTGCTGTCGACGGGGGGCACGGGAAAGTAGCCGCCCTTGACGGTGGGACGGTGGCCGCGGTTGCCACCTTCGAGCTTGGCGCCGGTGTTCCAGGGAGCTTCGTACTCTTCGATCTCGTAGAACGTGTTGTTGGGCTCGGTGCTCCAGCGCACGCCGTCGAAGATGAAGAATTCTGGCTCGGGACCGAAGTAGGCGGTGTCGCCCAGGCCAGAGGCCTTCAGGTAGGCTTCAGCGCGCTTGGCGATGGACCGGGGGTCGCGGTCGTAGGCCTTGCCGTCGGCGGGCTCGATCACATCGCAGGTCAGGATCAGCGTCGTTTCTTCAAAGAAGGGATCGATGTTGGCCGTGCTCGGGTCGGGGATCAATTGCATGTCGGAGGCTTCAATGCCCTTCCAACCGGCAATCGACGAGCCGTCAAAGGCGTGGCCCGAAGTGAACTTGTCTTCGTCGAAGTGAGAGACGGGCACCGTGGTGTGCTGTTGTTTGCCACGGGTGTCGGTGAAACGGAAGTCGACGAACTTGACCTCGTTCTCCTTCACCATCTTCATCACGTCTGCAACGGTCTTGGCCATCAGGTTCTCCTGGATAAAGCGCTTGTTGAAAAAAAGTTTGCCGAAATAAAAGCAGTTTGCGTGCCAGCCGAGTGCAACCCCGCACTATGAAGGAGCGTTACTGGCGGCAGGCTGGCATGGCATATGCCCAAAAGCACCAATACGGTGCAATCCATCTACCAAATCTGAGCCTCAGAGGTTGCGCACCAATTCGGGGCCGCAATTTGCACCAAATTCGTGCAGCCCTGTTTTCAGTGCCTGCCATGCTGCTGGCACGGAGCACGCAGGCCCTTTGACACCCAGTTCGATATGCCGCCCGTATTGTGGATGATCTACGCTGGGCAAACTGAACACCCGCACATCAGGGTGCAATTTTTCAATCTGCTCCATGAGGGGTGTCAACGAGGCCTCCATCGCGCCAAAGACCACCACCGATTGCTCGGTCTGCGGCGCGCGGTTGAAATGGGCTGCGTAATGGCGCTCCAGCACCCACTCAATCATGGGCCAGGCCATCACAGGAAACCCTGGAACGAAGTGCACGGATCCACCGCCAGGCCCGTCGCAGCTAAAGCCGGGGATCTTGTTGTAGGGGTTGGGGATGATACGCGCGGCCATCGGGAACATGCCCATGTTGAGGCGGTGCACATTGTCGGATCGGTCGGGCTCGTACGGCACGCCCTGCTCGCGCGCCACATCCTGCATGCGTTCGCGGATCAGCGCCTCAGCCTCCGGGTGCAGGGCCAGATCCCGGCCCAGGGCACGTGCAGCGCATTGCCGCGTGTGGTCGTCAGGCGTTGCGCCGATGCCGCCACACGAGAACACCACATCAGCCGACGCGAACGCCCGCTGCAAGGTGGCCGTGATCCGGTCCGGGTTGTCGCCCACATAGTCGGCGTAGGCCAGGGACAGGCCGTGTGCCGACAACAGCTCGATCACCTTGGGCATGTGCTTGTCGGCCCGTTTGCCTGACAGGATCTCGTCGCCCACGATGATGAGGCCGAAGGTAGGTGTCATGGTGCGTTGTCTCCAAGGGGCGAAATGGCAGGGGGCGGTAGCGCGGCTGCAGCAGGGGCCGCCGCACCCAGCGCCGGCGTGTCCGCAGGGCGTGGGGTCAATGCAGACGAGGCCGACGAAGGGACGGGCTCGGCCATGGGCATGTTCGTGGCCTGCTCGGCCCGCAACCGCTGCAAGGCCGCCAGGCCATAGTGCGTGAACCACAGCGAGGAAAATGCGAACACCAGGGTGTAGATCCAGATTGCCAGCGGCACCAGCACAAAAAATGCGGCGGCAAACACCACACCCGATGCCCACACGATGCTGGGAGCCGCTCCCAGGTACCCCGTGACGATGCCAATGCCCAGCAGGCTGCTGCGATGGCGCCGGAAGATCTCCTGGCGCTCCTCCTTGCTGGCGTGGTCGGCCAGCGCGTCAAACACCATCACCCGGTAGGTGAGCCACCCCCAGATCAAGGGGGGCAGAACGAGGACCAGCGGCGGAACCAGCCACAGCGGAACCGACACCACCAGCGCCACGAGGGCCAGCACCGTGGAGCCCACGGACCAGACCACACTCGCGATGAAGGACCCGCCTTTTTTGCGCTCCAGGTCAGGAAAACGCCGGGCAGCCACCAGGGCCACCAGGGCAGGCGTCATCAGCACCGCCACGGCCAGCAGCGACACCACCACCAGCACAGGGGCCACGGCCAGCACCACCATCAGCGGCGCCATGACGGCCGTCACATCCCCCAGGCCCCAGCCCTGGAGCCAACCCCAGACGCTGGCCATCAGCGTGGACGCATCTAGCAAAGCACGCATCCCCTGCACTGCTGCATCCCAATAAAAATAGCCCAGGCCCAGCGCCAACACGGCCATCAAGACCAGGGGCACCAGCGACAGCGCCATCACGCGGGGCCGCAGGCAGTAGGCAGCGGCACGCCAGAAAGAATCAAGCAGCAATCCCATGGCGGCAAGCATACAGGCAGCGCCTGCCGGGCCGCTCAGGCCTTGCCCAGCAACCTCAGTACGCCCCGCCATTGCTGGGACCAGAATCCCCTGCCATAGTCGCGCACGCGGCCATCAGGCCCCGGCTCCACCTGGTCACGCACGCCGGTGGGGTCAAACCGCTTTTCGAAGTTGGCCGTGCCCATCAGCATGTCCCACCAGGGCAGGAGTACCCCAAAGTTGTGCCCCCCGAGCACCACGCGTGGTGGCGTTGCTGATTGGCCCGATGTCGCCCCGGTCGATGGTTTGACCGTCTCGTGGCCAATGCCAATGCTGTGGTGCCGGCGGTGAAACCGGGGGCTGATCCAGAGCCGCTCACCCACCTGACCAAACCACAGCCGCACGTTGGCGTGCTGAAAGCTCTCGCTGAGCTGGGTGATGGCCACGATGGCAATGAACTGCCCGGGCGCCACACCAATCAGCTGCGCCACCGCCACCAGAATCACGTCGCGCAGCAGGTCATCGAGCAGGTGATTGCGGTTGTCGCTCCACATCGTCATCTGCTGCTGCGCATGGTGCAGCGAGTGCAGGCGCCACCACCACTCGAAGTGATGCTGCCCCCGATGAATCCAGTAGTCCACAAAATCGAACACCACCAAGTACAGGAGCAAGCTGACCCAGGAGATGTCTGTCACACCCGGCCAGATGCCGTCGAGCTGGAACGTGCTGACACCCGCCACACGCAGCGCGCCAAACAGCGAATCCGCCAGCGGATCCACCGTGAAAAACAGCGCCAGGCGAAACAGCCCCAGCCGGTGGATCAGGGTGTAGAGGATGTCGGTGCGGACGGTGGCGCGGTCACGGATCTGCTCCACCGGCCACCAGTGCTGCATGGGGCCAATCACGGCGACGATGACCACCAGCTGCAGCAAGCCCACCAGCAGCCAGCCGGAGGCCTCGTAGCCGTTCTCCAGCAGGCTGGCCAACCCTGTGGTGAACATCAGCGGTTGCAGCACGCTTTCAAAAAGCCATTGCTGCACGCTGTCAAATACGCTGCCTAGCCATCCCATCGTGTCGCGCTCCCTGGCACCCGGTTATTCATGCAAACAAAAGGCGTGTGCGCGGCTCAACCACCGCGCGCACGACCAATCCCTCCCTAGCTGCCCATGCTAACGAGCAGGAGCCACTGCGGCCGCGTAGTCAGGATGTTCCCGCAACGTGCGAAAGCAAAACCCTCGCTGCTTGAGGCCCTCGATCAAAGGCTCCAGCACAGCGGGAGCCCAGGCGTCCTTGCGCGACCAGATTCCCAGGTGCGCCAGCAGGATGTCGCCACTGCGCACATCGCGCAGCGCCTTATTCAGCAGCGCGGTGTTGCTGGCCGCCTCACTGGGCAGCTCATCGCCCAAAAAGCCGGCGGGCGACCAACCCACATGCGCGTAACCGCAGGCCTTCGCGCTGGCAATCAATTGTGCAGAGGTCTTGCCGCCCGGCGCGCGGAACAGGGGCAAAGGCGTCTTGCCGGTCATGGCCTTCAAACGATTCGCCGCGCGGGTGATTTCTTCACAGTAGTCAGCCGCCGACATCACAAAGCTTTGCCCCTCACGCGGCCCCGCCGAGGGGCGGACCCGAAACGCCGGATGCTGTGCGCTGCCAGCATCGGCACGCCAGTAGGTGTGATTCCAGGTATGGGAGGCAAACTCATGCCCCTCCGCAGCGCGTGCACGCCACCACGGAGCCCAATGGTCTCCCAGACTTCCATCGCCTTCTTTCGTGCGCTCGTTCGCGGCAAAGAAGGTCACGTGCACCTGCTGGCGTTTAAGAACCTCAGCCACCAAAGGCGCCACTTCCATGTGGCCAGTGTCAAAGGTCAGGTACAGAGGCTTTTTGCAGTCATTTTGCGCAGTAGCACCAGTGCAACATGCCCAAGCAGCTATCAATACAATAGCATTTCGGCGCCTGCCGTGTGGTGCACGAAGAGCGCTGAGAAACATACCTCTGACCAGCCGTGCAGCGCTCAACGTGGTGCGTGCTGCAGGGTCCAAACGCCGTGGGGCGATTTACCCACGTTGACCTGGCGCACCACCTTCTTGGCCTGGGTGTCCACCACGGACAGCTTCCGCGCCCAACGCGAACTGACGTAGATATAGCGGCCATCCGCCGAAACATCCATGCAATCGGGTCCGCCCGGCACGGGGTACGACTCGACGACCTGCTGGGTGTTCATGTCGATCTTGCTGATCGAGTTGGCCACGCGATTGCTCACGTACAGGTGGCGCCCGTCGCCCGCTGCGCGAAAGGCATGTGCACCGTTGCCTGTCTTGATCCGTTTGACGCTGACCGCTTCACGCCCGGAGATATCGAACACCTCCACGCTGTCACCGCCCGTCAGTCCCACGAACAAGTGCTTGCCATCGGGGCTGCCGTAGACATCTGCAGGCATGGGGCCTGTTTTGACGCGCCATTTGATGGTCTGGGTGGCAATATCAATCGCCACCAGTTCATCACTGTCCTGCATGGTCGAGTAGACGGTGGTACTGCGGCTATCGATCCACAGATGGCTGGGCGTGCGCGATGTGGCCACACGCTGCACCAGCGTCAAGTCCTTGCCGTCCCAGCGGTAAAAATCCACATGGTTCAGGCGGTTGGCGGCCGTGATGAACCATTTCATGTCCGGGCTGAAACGCAGGTGGTAGGGGTCCACAATGCCGCGCACCGTGCGCTGCACCTCGGCGGTACGGGGATCCACAAAAGTCAGGGTATCGCCGAGCGCGTTGGCCACGATGACCGATTTTTCATCGGGCGTCAGATACAGATGGTGCGGCTCTTTCCCCGTGGGAATTCGGGTTGTCTCGGTCCAGGTCACCGGATCGATGACGCTGACGTTGGCCTCCAGCGAATTGAGCACAAAAAGAGGCGGAGCGCCCGATGCGACACTGGCAACGGAATACCACAACCCGCCGAGGGCTACAACGCAGGTGCGTGCAATCGAGAGAATCTTCACAAAAACCACTTTCAACACAGCCTTGGAGTGTAGCGCCGCGCCTGCCGCGGTCCTGAGCGACGACACGTAACATCAGCGTGATCGTGCACTCTTTGACCAAAATCATGCCAGCACTGGAACGAGCAAGGATGCTGGGCGCGCGGAGAGATGCCATGGCTGTGCACCAGGAGGTGCCGAGTTCTCCCCGATGGCTGGACAGTTACGGGTATGAAGCACCGCACATCGGCCGCACGCGTGGCGCCAACCGACGACAGTTACCCAGAAGAACGCCTCAAGCGTTGCTGTTCAGCAGCTCAAGATCAGACGCACTGAGCCATCGCCATTGCCCGGGTGCCAGATCTGCCGGCAAATCCATGCCCCCAATGCGAGAGCGGTGCAGCCCCTCCACCCTGTTGCCAACTGCAGCAATCATGCGTTTGACCTGGTGATATTTGCCTTCGGTCAATGTCATATCCAAGCGATGGGAATCCACCATGGTGCAATGTGCCGCACGCACCGGCTTGGGGTCGTCGTCCAGAACAACTCCCGCCAACAGTTTCGACACCTGTGTCTCGTCCACAGGATGTTTGGTCGTGACTTGATAGACCTTCGGCACATGCTTCTTGGGTGAACTCAGGCGGTGGATGAACTGCCCGTCATCGCTCAGTAGCAGCATGCCGGTGGTGTCCTGATCAAGACGTCCCACTGCCTGCACCCCTTGCACGGCACTCTTGGTGGGCCGTTGGCGCAACGGCGGAGGCAAAAGCGTGTAGATGCTGGGATACGTGGAAGGCTTTTGAGAACATTCCGTACCGGCGGGCTTGTGTAGCAGTACATATGCTTTGGCGTGGAAAGGCCAGTCCACCCCTTGCACACGAAGCAGCAGCCCTTCGGGCTCAAAATCGGCCGTTGCGTCCGTGCAAAGCACATAGCCAGCATTGGCCGAAGATGCATTACACACCGACACCCACCCCTGCTGAATCAGCCCCGCGCAGACACGGCGCGTGCCAAAGCCCTGGGAATACAGAATGTCTTGCAGTTGCATGGCCAATAGTGTCAAAAGAATGCTGAAACAGCGGTAATCAACTTCCGCTTCTGCAAAGCAAAAAACCCCAGTCTGAGAGAGACTGGGGTTTTCTGGGCTGTAAGAGCCTGACGATGACCTACTTTCACACGGGAACCCGCACTATCATCGGCGCAAAGTCGTTTCACTGTCCTGTTCGGGATGGGAAGGAG
>DATLGV010000660.1:0-2301 GCA_035540275.1 Acidovorax sp.
TGCCACCACGTCGCGTGCGGTGCGGCCATCGGCGCCGGGTGCGGCGGCACCGCCCAGCTGCAGAGCCAGCACCAACGCACTGGCCAGCAGGGGCTCACCGCCATCATCGCCCGTGCGCCACAGCACATCCACCACGGGCACACGCAGGGCATAGGCCCAGGCGGCCCGCTGCGCGGCCTCCAGCGACGGGCGCGTGGGCAAACCCCAGGCCTCGCGCTGGGCCTGGGACCAGTCACCGGCGGGCTCCGGAGCGGCCTGCAGACGCTTCTCATCGCAACCGGGGAGCACGGCGGACGCAAAGGGACGCCCCAGCAACTGGGGCAGCGGCAACACTACCACGGGCGCATCGGCTGCCTGCGAGGCCACGTAGCGCCCGGCTTCCAGCACGTCCTTCACCCACCGGGTGAACTCCGCCAGCGTCATGCGGCGGCCCGCACTGTCACCCCAGCCCTGCAGTTCCGCCTGCTGGCCGTCTTGCAGGCGCAGCGCCGCCAGCACGCGCATGCCTGCAGGGTCGGCCTGCAGGCCCTGCCATTGCCCGGCTTGCTCCAGCACGGCGCGCAGAGCGGGCAGCCACTGCGCCAGGGGGCGTGCAGCGCGCAAGGTGTCGCGCCAGGTCTCCACCGTGGCCACGGTGCGGGCCAGGTGGGGCTGGGCGCTCAGGTCCTGGGCGGACGCAGCGCTCCAGTGCTGCAGCACGCCCTTGCGCAGCCACTGCTCCAGCCGGTTGATCTCGCCCGGCGTCAGCGCGGGGGTGTGCTTGATCCAGTCCAGCACGTCGTTGGACGAGGCATTCCAAGCGGCGGCCTGCAGCGCGGCCATGACGCGAGACGCCGCACGCGTGGTGGACAGAATCCAGCCGCTTTCATCGCGCACCAGCACGCCGCTGCTGTCCAGATGGGCCAGCACGCGGCGGATCAGTGCCCGGTCGGTGGCGGCCAGCGCCACAGGCACCCGGCCATGGCGGATATGGCTGAGCACACAGGCGGCTGCGCGGTGGGCTTCGTCTTCGGCATCGGTGGCAGCGTGCAAGGCCCGCTGGGATGGTGCCGAGGCGTCCTCCAGCAGCGATGGCAGCACGATGCAGGCGCCCCGTTCGCCCCAATGGGCCAACAGGGCCTGGGGCAAAGCGTCGGACTGAAAGCCCTCCAGCACCACCAACGCATCCACGGCCTCCCGCACACCGGGCTCAAACAACACATCGGTGGCATGCCGCGAGGCCAGCACCCATTCCAGCGCCAGGCGCGCCACCAGGGCCTCGTAGTGCAGGCTGCTGCCTTCATCCGCAGTGGCCAGGAGTCTGCGGGCCTCGTCGCCCCACGCCGCCCGCTGCGCGGGGGGCACGGCTGCCACGGCGGGCGCCAGTTGGGCCGCGGCCTCTTGCAGTGGCGTGGCCAGCATGTCGCGCAGGGCGCCCTGCCCCACACGGTCCAGCAGGGCCCGGGCCGTGAGGGTGTCACGCGCTGCGTCGCCCGCAAAATCATCGGCCGACGGCTCAAAACCCTGCAGCTGGTGCGCCCAGTTGCGGGTCGTCTCGAAACGCGGCGCAAAGCCCTGCGGAAACTGCTGCCCCCACAGGCGCTGCCCCCAGGGCATGAGCTGGGCATAGGGCACCAGCACCACGGTGCGCGCCAGATGAGCGCCCCGGGCACCGGCATGGGCGGCCACCTGGGCCAACGCTCGCTGCCACAGGTGCAGGCTCCAGCCAGCGCCATCATCGCTTTTCGCTATGACTGTCATAGCGTCGCAGGCCCCGGCCATACCGGTGAATGGGGGATTGGTTTCTGTCACAATGCCCAGACTTTATACGTACACCGGTCCCAACCTGATCAAAAACAAGGAATCCGCCATGGCCAGCGAACTCATCAAACATGTCTCTGACGCCAGCTTTGAAGCCGACGTGCTGAAAACCGGCACCCCCGTGCTGGTGGACTACTGGGCCGAGTGGTGCGGCCCCTGCAAGATGATTGCCCCCATCCTCGACGAGGTCGCAGGCACCTACCAGGGCAAGCTCACGATCGCGAAGATGAACGTGGACGAGAACCGGGAGATCCCCGCCAAGTTCGGTATCCGCGGCATCCCTACCCTGATGCTGTTCAAGGATGGCCAGCTGGCCGCCACCAAGGTCGGCGCGATGAGCAAGGCCCAGTTGACCGCCTTCATCGACCAGCAACTGGCCTGACCCCCGCCCCCAAGCCCCTCGGCAACATCGCCGCCGGGGCTTTTTTCTTTGAGCGATAGACCTGCGGGCAAACAGCAAGCTGGCAGCCGCGCGAGCCAAGGCTTTGCGCCTCTGAGGCC
>DATLGV010000661.1:0-9894 GCA_035540275.1 Acidovorax sp.
TCGAGCAGTCGCTGATGCTGTCGCGCATCGGCATTGCCACCGTCACCGCCATTGGCCTGCTGGCGTTTTACATGTATCTGCGCCAGACGCAGGCGGTGCAGTCCGTCAACCTGCGCGAGCAGGAGGTGCTGGAGCGCGAGCGCGACCGCCTGGAGGGCCTGGTGCGCGACCGCACGGCCACGCTGTCTGAACTGGCCAACCACTTGCAGCAGGTGCGCGAAGAAGAGCGGGGCCATCTGGCGCGTGAACTGCACGACGAACTGGGGGCCCTGCTGACGGCCGCCAAGCTCGATGTGGCGCGCCTCAAGTCCAAGATCGACGTTACCGCGCCCGATATTTCCGAGCGGCTCAAGCACCTGACGGAAACGCTCAACAGCGGCATTGCGCTCAAGCGCCGCATCATCGAAGACCTGCGGCCTTCGTCCCTGTCGAACCTGGGGCTCACGGCCGCGCTGGAGATCCTCACGCGTGAATACGCCGAGCGCGCAGGCATCGAGGTCGAGACCAGCCTGGAGCCCGTGCAACTGCCCGATACCGTCCAGCTCACGGTGTACCGCATGGTGCAGGAGGCGCTGACCAACGTGGGCAAGTACGCCAAGGCCAGCAAGGTGCTGGTATCGGTGCACGGCTATCCCACGCACGTGGCGGTGCATGTGCGTGACGATGGCGTGGGGTTCGATCCTGCCACCGTGCGGCCCACCTCCCACGGGCTGGCAGGCATGCGCCACCGGGTGGAGGCCGCCGGCGGACGCCTCACGCTCACCTCGCGGCCTGGCAATGGCACGGTGCTGTCTGCCGTTTTGCCGCTGCCGCGCACGTCGCCCGCGCCGCGCCGCAGCGCCGGGGCGCGCGACGCGTAAGGCGCACGCGGCCTTTTCCCGACGCTTCTCCCATCCTCCGCGCGGCGGGGCCCTCCGCACGCAGCTGCGTCCCGGTGGTGGTCTGCCCGTGGGTGCCGTCCTACATCGCCCCCGCTGCGCCGCCGACATGGGGGCGCGCCGCGCACCGGCATTCGGCCGCCTGGGCGGTGCCTACAGTAACCCCAGGCGTTGAGGTTTCCGCGCCCCGATCCGCCGGCAAGCCGGCCCCCCATAAGGAGAAGGAAATGTTGCATTACGCAGTTGTTTTTCTGGTGATCGCGCTGATTGCGGCCCTCTTCGGTTTTGGCGGCATTGCTGCCGGTGCTGTGGGCATTGCGAAGATCCTGTTCTTCGTGTTTGTAATCATGGCCGTAGTTACCTTTGTGCTGGGGCTGCTCAAAAAGGGGTGAGGCTGGTCGCACCCCCTGAACCGCCCCGTCTCCGCACATTCCCTTGACCCTGTATCCCAAGGAGTTTCCCCATGAGTCTTCAGACAGCCACCGACAAAGTGACCCACGGCGTTCGCAACCTGACCGATGACGTGCTGCAAAGTGCCCAGGATGCGGTGCAGACGACCCGCGCCGCCGCCGACCAGTCGCTGGACAAGGCCGAAGCCGGCGTGCGCAACCTGCGCCGCCAGGCAGACCCCGCGATCGACGACCTGGCCGCGCGCGCCCAGGAACTGGCGGCCCGCAGCATCGACTACTGTGCCGAGACCAGCGCGCGTGCACGCAAACAGATCCAGCACGCCGCGGAAGCCACTGGCAAGTACGTGGCCGAGCAACCCGGCAAGTCGCTGGTGATTGCCGCCGCATCGGGCGCTTTGCTGGCCACCGTGGCAATGTGGATGTCCCGTCGGCGCGATGCATACTGAAGGTCGACGCACCGGTCCGCACGCCGGTGTCCGTCAGCTGTCGGTGGCGGTCTGTCTGCCCCTGCAGCGCGGCCCCTTTCCCACAGTCCGCCGGTCGCGGAGGGTGCAACAGACCGGTGGATTGAACCTGTCCCAGCACCCGCGTTCCCAACATTCTTGAAGAAGGAAAACACCATGAAATACGCACGTGCCCTCGCTTTCGCCGCCGTTGCCGGCATCACCATCGTCACGGCCACGGGCTGTTCGGTGGCCCGCCAACAGCAGACCGTGGGTGCCTACGTCGATGACGCGGGCATCACCACCGCCGTGAAGGCCAAGATGGCCGAGGACAAAGCCGTGTCGGCCACGGCCATCAGCGTGGAAACGCTCAACGGTACGGTGCAGCTGTCGGGCTTCGCCAAGTCGCAAGCCGAAAAAGACCGGGCTGAATACATCGCACGCAACACCAAGCATGTGATCGAAGTGCGCAACAGCATCGTTGTGCGTCCTTGACCAGCGCGGGCTGATGCTGCGCTCCTGGGGTTGAGTGCCCCTGCGCAGCGGTGCTCCCTCACGAAGCAGGCGCCAGGCATGTCCTGGCGCCTGCTTTTTTGGGGGGACTGCCGCCCCCGCGCTTCGCAGGGGTGGGGAACATGCCTTATTGCAACCGTTGTTCTGACCCTCGGGGTATAAGCTCCACACCATGCGGGTATTCAATTGCGACCATTGCGGTCATCTGGTGTTTTTCGACAGTGTGCAGTGTCTGCATTGCGGCAGTGCGCTGGCTTTCCTGCCCGATGTGCTGACCATGGCCGCCCTGGCCCCCGCGCCGCGGGATGGCGCGGACCGCTGGCGCCGCCGCGGCGGGCAGGGCAGTGCCGGTGACAGCGGGCCGTTGTACCGCATGTGCCGCAACCACACGGAGCACCACGCCTGCAACTTTGCGATACCCGAGAACGATGCGGCACCGCTGTGCGTGTCGTGCCGACAGACCCGGGTGATGCCCGACCTGTCCGAGCCTGCCAACAGGGGGCGCTGGATGCAGATCGAGGCCGCCAAGCGGCTGCTGTTCTACAGCCTGGCCCGTCTGGGCCTGGAGCCTGCGCCCGGCGGTACGAGCCCGGTGTTCGAGTTTCTGGCCGAGGTGCCCGGTGGCCCGCCGGTGTTGACGGGCCACCACGGCGGGACCATCACGCTCAATGTGGCAGAGGCTGACGACGACGAACGCGCCCGCCGCCGCATCGCGCTGGGCGAGCCATACCGTACCCTGATTGGCCACCTGCGCCATGAGTCCGGCCATTTTTACTGGGACCCACTGGTGCGCGATGGTGGGCGGCTGGATGCGTTTCGCCAGATGTTTGGGGATGAACGCCAGGACTATGCGGCGGCGCTCCAGGCGCACTACGCCAAGGGCAACGGGGGCACTGCCTGGACCGACCACCATGTGAGTGCCTACGCTGCCGCCCACCCCTGGGAGGACTGGGCCGAAACCTGGGCCCATTACCTGCACATGATCGACCTGCTGGAAACCTCGGCCAGCTATGCCACCGAGGTCACCATCCCCGGCATCTACGGCGCCCAGCGCAGCCGGGCCATCGACCCCTTTGCCAGCCCGGCGCCCGACTTCCGGTCGATGGTGCAGCATCTGGTGCCGCTGACGCTGCTGCTCAACAGCCTCACGCGCAGCCTGGGGCAGCCCGACGCTTACCCGTTTGCGCTGGCGGAGCGGGTATGGGCCAAGCTGGGCTTTGTGCATGACCTGGTGTGCGCAGCCGCGCACCGACCGGTCGGTGCGGCGGTTCCACGGCCCGACCCAGTCAGCCATCAATCAACTGCGAAGTAGTTTGCTATAAAAATAGCAGCAAATCAAAACTCCAGATTGTCAATCAATCGCGTGCTGCCCAGCCGCGCAGCCCCCAGCGCCACCAGCGAGCCCGGCGCATCGTCGGCCGTCGCAGGCAGCAGGTCGGACCGGCGGCGCACGGTGAGGTAGTCGGGCGCCCAGCCGCGTGCGCGCAGGGCGTCCAGGGCCTGGGACTCCAGCGCGTTGCGGTGGGCTGGAGCCGTGTCCAGCCAATGCTGCGCCAGTCGCTGCAGGGACTGCGACAAGGCCACCGCCTCTTGCCGCTCTTCCAGGCTGAGGTAGCCGTTGCGTGAACTCAGCGCCAGACCGTCGGCTGCGCGGCAGGTCTCGCTCCCCACGATCTCTATCGGCAGTGCAAACTGCCGCACCATGTGGCGGATCACCATCAGCTGCTGGTAGTCTTTCTTGCCGAACACGGCCGTTCCCCCCGTGGCGCCCAGCACGCAGGCAAACAGTTTCATGACCACTGTGCTGACCCCCACAAAGAAGCCGGGGCGAAAGTGGCCTTCGAGCATGTCGGCCAGGGCCGGGTCCGGGTGCACCTTGAAGGTCTGGGGCTCGGGGTACAGGTCGGCCTCGCGCGGCGCAAACAGCACGTCGCAACCGGCAGCCTGCAGCTGTGCGCAGTCTGCCTCCCAGGTGCGCGGGTAGCTGTCAAAGTCCTCGTGGGGCAGGAACTGCAGGCGGTTCACAAAGATGCTGGCCACTGTCACGTCGCCCAGGGGCTGGGCCTGGCGCACCAGGGCGATGTGCCCGTCGTGCAGGTTGCCCATGGTGGGCACAAAGGCGGGGCGGCGGTAGGGGGCCAGGGCCTGGCGCAGGTCGGCGATGGAGCGGGCAATCAGCATGGGATGGGAAGGGGCAGAGAGATAGGAAAAGGGCTTACCAGGCGTGCACAGCGTTGTCGGGGAAGCGGCCTTGCTTCACGGCCTGCACATAGGCCTCCATGGCGCCGCGCACGCTGCCCGCGTCCTGCATGAAGTTGTGGACGAACTTCGGCATCTTTCCGAGGTTCATGCCCAGCATGTCGTGCAACACCAGCACCTGCCCGGCCGTGCCGTTGCCCGCGCCTATGCCGATGGTGTGGCAGTGCGGCAGCTCGGCCGTCAGGTCGGCGGCCAGCGCGGCGGGCACCATCTCCAGCACCAGCATCGCAGCGCCTGCGTCCTGCAGCGCGTGGGCTTCTTCGCGCAGCGTGCGGGCGGCGTCGTCGGTCCTGCCTTGCACGCGGTAGCCCCCCAGCGCGTGCACCGTCTGCGGCGTGAGGCCCAGGTGGGCGCACACCGGCACGCCGCGCTGCACCAGAAATTCCACCGTCGGCGCCGTCCAGCCGCCGCCTTCAAGCTTGACCATGTGGGCGCCCGCCTGCATCAGCACGCAAGCGCTGCGCAAAGCCTGCTCGCGGCTTTCGGCGTAGGTGCCGTAGGGCAGGTCGGCCACCAGCCAGGCCGTGCCCTGCACACGGTGCAGTCCCCGCGCCACGCTGGCCGTGTGGTAGGCCATGGTGTCGAGCAGCACGCCCACCGTGCTGGGCAGGCCCTGGCACACCATGCCCAGCGAGTCGCCCACCAGAATGCACTCGATGCCGGCCGCATCGGCCACGGCGGCAAAGGTGGCGTCGTAGGCGGTGAGCATGGTGATCTTCTCGCCCGCCGCGCGCATCTGCGCCAGGCGCGGCAGGCTCACGGGGCGGCGCTGCGGCAGGGGCGATGCGGGCGGCAGCGTGCCGTAGGGCGTGGCAGAAACGGTGCGGGTGGAGGTCATGGAGCGCGCTCGGGACAAAATTGCCGCGAGTCTATGCGACCAATAATGGGTGTACTTATTGGTTTTCCGCACGCTGGCCAGCGGCCCGTGCCGGCGCAGTGGCCTTTGCGTTACCGGTATGCTCGCGGCCCATGACAGCAGCGTTACATCCCGCGAACACCTCCATGACAGACACCGAAGTGATGGCCCTGGCCCAGGCCGACGTGGCCCGAGCCCTGGCCGAAGATGTCGGCGCCGGCGACCTCACGGCCGGCCTGATCGATCCCACCCGCCGCGCGCGCGCGCGTGTCCTGGCGCGTGAAGACGCCGTGATCTGCGGCGCGCCCTGGGCCGACGCCGCCTTGCGCGCGCTCGACCCCACGGCCCAGATCACCTGGCATGTGGCCGAGGGCCAGCGCTGCGCCGCCGACCAGGTGGTGCTGGAGGTCGAAGGCCAGGCCCGCGCGCTGCTGAGCGCCGAGCGCACCGCGCTCAACTTTCTGCAGCTGCTCTCGGCCGTGGCCACCAAGACGCGCACCTATGTGGATGTGGTGGCGGGCACGCGCGCCCAGATTGTGGACACGCGCAAGACCATCCCCGGCCTGCGCCTGGCGCAGAAATACGCCGTGCGCGTGGGGGGGGGCACCAACCACCGCATTGGTCTGCACGATGCAGTGTTGATCAAAGAGAACCACATTGCCGCCGCCGGGAGCGTGACCGCTGTGCTGCGCGCCGCCGAGCAGGTGGCGTCGCAAGCCAAGTTCATCGAGATCGAAGTCGAAACCCTGGAGCAGCTGGCCGAGGCGCTGAATGCGGGCGCCAAGATGGTGCTGCTGGACAACATGCCGCTGCCCATGCTGCGCGAGGCTGTGCGCATCAACGCAGGCCGTTCGATTCTGGAAATTTCGGGCGGCGTCACGCTCGATGGCCTGCGCGAACTGGCCGAGACGGGCGTGGACCGCATCTCCATCGGCACCCTGACCAAAGATGTGAAGGCCACCGACTTTTCGATGCGCCTGCAGGAGCTGGCATGAGCACCGCTGTACTGAACCGCATCGACGTGGAGTACGAGCAGCCGCTCGATACCGAGGAAGGCGCCGTCTGCTCCACCAAACACGCCTGGGCGCGCGTGCCGCCCGAGCCCTCGCAGGCAGAACGCGCCGCGCTCAAAGACAAAATCCGCCGCCTGTTGAAAGAGAAAAACGCGGTCATGGTCTCGCACTACTACGTGCACCCCGACCTGCAGGACCTCGCCGAAGAAACCGGCGGTCTGGTCAGCGATTCGCTGGAGATGGCCCGCTTTGGCCGCGACCACGCCGCGCAGACCCTGGTGGTGAGCGGCGTGCGCTTCATGGGCGAGACGGCCAAGATTCTGAGCCCGGAAAAAACCGTGCTCATGCCCGACCTGGACGCCACCTGCAGCCTCGACCTGGGCTGCCCCATCGACGAATTCAGCGCCTTTTGCGACCAGCACCCCGACCGCACCGTGGTCGTCTACGCCAACACCAGCGCGGCCGTGAAGGCGCGGGCGGACTGGCTGGTGACGTCCAGCTGCGCGCTCGACATCGTGAGCGCCTTGAAGGCAGCAGGACAAAAGATTTTGTGGGCGCCCGACCGCCACCTGGGCGCCTACATCCAACGCGAGACCGGGGCCGACATGGTGTTCTGGAACGGTGCCTGCATCGTGCACGACGAGTTCAAGGCGCTGGAGCTGGAGTTGCTGAAAAAGCAGCACCCGCATGCCAAAGTGCTGGTGCACCCCGAAAGCCCCGCCGACGTGGTGGCGCTGGCCGACGCCGTGGGTTCCACCAGCGCCATCCTGAAAGCCGCGCGCGAGATGGACGCCACCGAATTCATCGTGGCCACCGACAACGGCATGATGCACAAGCTGCGCACGCTCAACCCCGGCAAGACGTTTTACGAAGCGCCCACGGCGGGCAACAGCGCCACCTGCAAGAGCTGCGCGCACTGCCCCTGGATGGCCATGAACGGCCTGGCCGATGTGGCCCGCGTGCTGGAGACGGGCGCGAACGCCGTGCAGGTGGACCCGGCGCTGATCCCGCGTGCACGCCAGCCGATTGACCGCATGCTGGCGTTCACCGCCGCGCTCAAGAGTGGGCGACCCACCGGCGCACTGGTGCCCCACCTGGGCGCTGCCTGAGAGCGCTCGGTGTGTTGATGGTTGCTCATTTGTTGATAGCTATAGGCGAATGATCCACCAGCGCCTCCGCCTGCTTTGACCCATAGTTGCTGCATTGACTTCACCCAGCCGCTGACTGCAGGCGCTGCGCGCCTGCGCCACCGGTTCGAGACACCGCGCGAGGTGCTGGTGGCCCACGCACTGCACGAGGTGCGCGGTGTGCTCGACGCCGTGCATGCCACCGCACAGCAAGGCCGCTGGTGCGTGGGCCATGTGCGCTATGAGGCCGCCCCGGCGTTCGACGCCGCATTGCAGACCCATGCGGCCGACGGCCCGCTGGCCTGGTTTGCGGTGTACGACGCGCCCAAGCCCTGGACCGACGATGCGGCGGATGCTGCAGCGGCTGCAGCCCCTGCCCAGGTGGTGTGGAACAACAGCCCCCAGCGCGAGGCGTTTGACGCCGCACTGGCGCAGATCCAGCGCGCCATCGCGGCGGGCGAGCTGTACCAGGTCAACTACACCGCGCCCTTTCGCGGCAGGCTGCAGGGGCCGCCGCAGGCCCTGTTTGCTGCGTTGCTGCGTGCCCAGCCCGGGGGTTATGCCGCCTACCTGCAGACGGGTGACGAGCAGGTGCTGTCGGTGTCGCCCGAGCTGTTTTTTGACTGGCAGGACGCCCCGGAAGGCGGCACCCTGCTGGCGCGGCCCATGAAAGGCACGGCCCCGCGCGGCGCCACCCCCGAGCAGGATGCGCAGCAGGCCGAGCACCTGCGCACGGCCCCCAAGGAGCGCGCCGAGAACGTGATGATCGTGGACCTGCTGCGCAACGACATGTCGCGCATCGCGCTGCCGCACAGCGTGCGGGTGCCTGCGCTGTTTGCCACCCAGGCCTTGCCCACGGTGTGGCAGATGACCTCGGATGTGACGGCGCGCACGCGGCCCGGCACCACGCTGACGGATGTGTTTGCGGCGCTGTTCCCCTGCGGCTCCGTCACGGGGGCGCCCAAGGTGCGCGCCATGCAGATGATCCGCGCGCTGGAGACGTCGCCGCGCGGCGTGTACTGCGGCGCCGTGGGCGTGGTGCGCCCGGCAGGGCCGCCCGGTGCGCAGGGCCGGCATGCCGTGGCGGCGACCTTCAATGTGCCCATCCGCACCGTGGTGCTGCAGGCAGACGGGGATCACCACCGCGCCACCTGCGGCATCGGCAGCGGCATCACCTCGGGCGCGCAGGCCGATGCAGAGTGGAACGAGTGGAAGCACAAGCGCGCGTTTGTCGAGCGTGCGAGCCAACCCTTTGACCTGCTTGAAACCCTGGCGCTGCAGGCGGGCGGCTACCGGCACCGTGAGGCGCACCTGGAGCGCCTGCAGGCAGCGGCCGCGCATTTCGGCGTGCCGTGGGACGGGACGGCCGTATCGCAATGCCTGCAGGCGCTGGCGGCAGAGCACGCCTCGGGTGCATGGCGTGTGCGCCTGCTGGTGGACGCGACGGGCACGGCCCGTGCCGAGGCCTTTGCGCTGGTGCCCACGGCCGAGCCCGTGCACCTGCAACTCGCGCCGCGTGCCTTTGCGGCGGCCCACAGCGAGTTCGTGCGTTACAAGACCACGCGCCGCGCGCATTACGCGGCGTTTGCGCCCACCGCTCCGGGCGTGTTCGACACGGTGCTGTGGAACGAGGCCGGCGAGATCACCGAAGGCACTTTTGGCAACATCGCCGCGCTCATCGACGGGCAGTGGGTCACGCCACCCCTGTCCTGCGGCCTGCTGCCCGGCGTGGGCCGCGCCGTGGCGCTGCAGGAGGGCCGCATGGTGGAGGCCGTGCTGCACGTGACCGACGTACCTCGCGTGCAAGGCTGGGCGTTCATCAACAGCCTGCGCGGCTGGCTGGCTGCCACGCTGGACGTCTAGGGCGGCCCCCGTCAGCCACCGCGCCGCAGCCAGCCGCGTGGTCCCCGGTGAGGGGTGGCGGCTTAGCTGCGGGGCCATCGCCCCCGGGTCTCCCGACCCTTCGTTTGCGCCCCGCAAACACGGCTGCGCGACCCCTGGGAGATCGCAAACACCTTCTTACACCGCCGCGCACCAGGCCCACAGGCCTATCGGACAAGGCCTACAAGAAGCGCTGTGGCACCCCGCGAACATGAACCTGCACACGGCGCCTACTGCGGCTTCGTGTGCAACGTTTCATCCACCCCCTTCGACAGGAGCTCCCATGTCCCCGCAGAACCAGCAGAACGCATCTTCCACCCCCCGAGAGTCACCGGCCGAGCAGCGCCAGGCCGCACAGAGCATGGGCCGCAGCCCCACGAGCCTACCAGGCGCCCATAACGAAATGGGCTCGTACCACCGGGGCGACGGCCGGGACAAGCAGGGTGGCCGCGAATCGCACAAAGGCCAGCCTTGAGACCGTGATGGAAGGCAGCGATGGTCATGCGATTCCAGC
>DATLGV010000662.1:0-5351 GCA_035540275.1 Acidovorax sp.
CTGCGCCATTGATGTTGTTCTTCCGCGCCGAATCCATCCTCTCCTGGGGCGAATTCACCAAGGTCCAGCGCGCCGACGACGACAGCGACGACGGCAACGCGCTGGACGCCGCACGCGACATGGACATGCTGGCCATTGCAGAACACCCAGGCAATGCGCGGCGCCTGGCCTCGCGTGTGCGTTTCGACCTGGACCTGCCCAGCGCCAGCGCCGACGACATCGCCCTGGGCCCCGGCGAGCACCAGCCCGAGTGGGACTGGAAAGCCCGCGTGCTGCGCCCCGCCCACTGCGCGGTGCAGCGCATGGTGGCGCGCGAAGCCCCGCCGTTTGCCCCCGACGCACGGCTGCGCACCACCGCCCGCCAGGTGCGCCGCCGCCTGGAGATGCTGCGCGCCGCGCCGCTGCGCGCCCATGCCCAGCCCGACGGTGACGAGCTGGACGTGGATGCCTGGGTGCGCCACGCCACCGACGGTGCCGCCTGGCGCAGCGAATCGCCCGCCGTATGGCAGCGCCGCGTGCGCGCCGAGCGCAGCCTGGCCACGCTGCTGCTGGCCGACCTGTCGCTCTCCACCGACGCCCACGTGGGCGGCGCAGGCCAGCCCATGCGCGTCATCGACGTGATCCGCGACGCGCTGTATGTGTTTGGCGAGGCGCTGGCCGCTGGGGGCGATACCTTCGAGATGCTGGGCTTCAGCTCGGTGCGGCGCCAGAACGTGCGCATCCAGCACCTCAAGGGGTTCGACGATGCCTGGGCCGCCCCGGCGCGGGCGCGCATCGCGGCCATCAAACCGGGCTACTACACCCGCATGGGCGCGGCCATCCGCCACGCCACGGCCCGGCTGGCAGAACGCCCTGAGCGCCAGCGCCTGCTGCTGCTGCTGACCGACGGCAAACCCAACGACCTGGACGTGTACGAAGGCCGCTACGGCCTGGAGGACACCCGCCACGCAGTGCAGCAGGCGCGTGCCCAGGGACTCACGCCTTTTGCGGTAACGATTGACGACGCCGGGCATGACTACCTGCCCTACCTCTTCGGCCAGCAGGGCTACGCGCTGGTCCACCGCCCGCGCGACCTGGCGCAGCGGCTGGCGGCGGTCTACAGCCAGATCACGCGCGCGCAAACTTGACGCAGTGCAGCATGCACCTTTGACTTTGGACAAGGCCCTGCCGGGAACGTCCCCGTGTAATCGCTGCATTACTCTCAACGCAGCCCCACCATGGACATCCGGCAATTTGACATTCCGCGCTACCTGTCGGCCCTGCCGCTTTTTCAGGAATCCACCCCCGAAGAGCTGGCCCGCCTGGCCAAGGGCTGCCGGCTGCGCCGCTTCGCGCGGGGTGACAGCGTCTTCCGCGTGGGCACCCCTTGTGAAGAGTTCCACGTGACGGTGCTGGGCCAGGTCAAGCTGTTCGCGCTCTCGCCCTCCGGGCAGGAGAAAGTGATCGAACTGGTGGGCCCTGGCTCCAGTTTTGCCGAGGCGCTGATGTTCACGGGCAAGCCTTACATCATCAACGCCCAGGCACTGGCCGAGACCCTGTTGCTGAGCGTGGACAAAACCACGGTGGAGCGTGAAATCGAGGCCGACCCGCGCTTTGCGATGCGCATGCTGGCTGGCATCTCGCGGCGCCTGCACGGGCTGGTGCACGATGTGCAGACCTACACGCTGCACAGCGGCATGCAGCGCGTCATCAGCTACCTGCTGCACGAGCTGCCCGAAGACTCCAGCGACGCAGCCGGCATTGCGCTGGCCTGCGCGGGCTGTGGCGAGCCACAAGAACCGGGTGGCCTGAGCCTGACGCTGCCCGTGAGCAAGGCCACCATCGCATCGCGCCTGTCGCTCACGCCCGAGTATTTCTCGCGCGTGCTGCACGAGCTGGAGGACGCGGGACTGATCCACATGGACAAGCGCGACATCCACATCCCTGATGCGGTGCGCCTGGCCGAGCACACCTGGTCCGACCCCGGCGCGCGCCGCACCTCGCCTGCCACAACCGCCGCCTGAGAGAGTTTTCAAAGGCATCGAGATCCAGGCCCAGCGCAGGGACCGCATCCGCCCCACCGTGCGGGCCGTCTTCAGCCGAGGTCGCGTGCCAGGCGGATGCCCGTGAACTGCCAGCGCGCCGAGGCCGGAAAGAAGTTGCGGTAGGTCAGCCGCTCATGCCCCGGCGGCGTGGCGCTGGACGAGCCCCGCAGCACGTACTGGTTGACCATGAACTTGCCGTTGTACTCACCCACAGCCCCCTCTGCCACCCGGAAGCCTGGGTACGGCGCGTAGCTCGACTGCGTCCACTGCCAAGCAGCGCCGTGCCACTGCGCCATGCCAGCGATACCCTGCGCGGCCGCGTGCTCCCATTCGGCCTCGGTGGGCAGGCGCGCGCCCGCCCAGCGCGCATACGCATCGGCCTCGTAGTACGACAGGTGCACCACCGGCTGCCTACCCTGCAGCGGCTGCAGGCCAGCCAGCGTGAAGTGGTGCCAGGCCCCGTCGATGCGATGCCAGTACAGCGGCTGCTCCAGGCCCTGCGCCGCCCGCCAGTCCCAGCCTTCGGCCAGCCAGAGCAGCGGGTTGCGGTAGCCGCCCGCTTCCACAAACGCCAGGTACTCGGCCTGCGTCACCAGCCGCGAGGCCAGTGCGTACGGGTGCAGATACACCCGATGGCGCGGGCCCTCGTTGTCAAAGGCAAAGCCCCTGCCTGCGTGGCCGATGTCGGCCAGCCCTCCGTCAATAGAGTGCCACGCCAGCGCCCCGGCAGCCTCGGGCGCCACAGCGTCAGACGCCTTGGCATAGGCGGGGAACAAGGGGTTGCAGGACAGCAGGTGCAGGATGTCGGTGAGCATCAGCTCCTGGTGCTGCTGCTCATGCTGCAGGCCCAGCTCGATGAGGCCACGCAGCGCTGCGTCGTGCGCCACGGCGGGCCACAGGCGCGCCATGCGGGCGTCCACGTTGGCCCGGTAGGCCAGCACCTCGTCCAGCGATGGCCGCGTGAGCAGCCCGCGCTGCGGGCGCGGGTGCTTGGCGCCCACGCCGTTGTAGTACGAGTTGAACAGCACACGGAACGCCGGTGCAAACGGCTGGAAACCGGGCTCATGGGCTTCGAGCACAAAGGTTTCAAAGAACCAGGTAGTGTGGGCCAGGTGCCATTTGGTGGGACTGGCGTCGGGCATGGACTGCGCGGCGCAATCCTCGGGCGACAGCGGGGCCGCCAGGGCCAGCGAGCGGCCGCGCACCGCGGTGTAGCGCGCCAGCAGCGTATCGAATGCGGGGGATGTCACGGTCATGGCTGCCACCGGTCAAGGACGGGCGTGGACCACTGCAAACCAGCCCCGCTCATCCGTCCACGCCTGGGCCTGTGCAAAACCGGCGCGCGCGAGCATGTCGGTGAACACGGGCAACGGGTACTTGTAGCTGTTCTCGGTGTGGATGCGCTCGCCCCGGTCGAACCTGCGGCCGCCACCGGGCCAGCACACCTCGGTGTCTGAAGCCGCCTCCAGGTGCATTTCGATGCGCGACGCCTCGGTGTTGAAGAACGCGCGGTGCTGCCACTGCGCCACGTCAAAGTCGCTGCCGATCAGGCGGTTCACATGCCGCAGCACATTGCGGTTGAACTCGGCAGTGACCCCCGCTGCATCGTCGTAGGCGGCTTCGAGCACCGCCACGTCCTTGGGCAAATCGATGCCGATGAGCAGGCCACCATCGTCGTCCACCAGCTCGCGCATGTGGGCCAGCAGATCCAGCGCATGCGGCAGGTCGAAGTTGCCGATGGACGAGCCCGGGTAGAACACCAGGCGCCCGGTGCGGGGAATGTCGTCGGGCAGTGAAACCCCCAGCGTCATGTCGCCCGCCAGCGCACGGGCATCCAGCGCCGGGAACTCATCGCGCAGCCCCTGCACCGCCTGCTCCAGAAAATCCGCCGAAATGTCCACGCCCACAAAACAGGCCGGCTGCACCAGGCGGCACAGGGTGCGGGCCTTCTGGCAATTGCCCGCGCCCAGCTCGATCAGGGTACGCCCCGGGCCGATGGCATGGGCAATGCTGTCCGCATGCGCCTGCATCAGCGCCATCTCGGTGCGCGTGGGGTAGTACTCCGGCAGACGCGTGATGGCTTCAAACAGCTGCGAGCCGTGCTGGTCGTAAAAATACTTGGGGGAGATGCGCGCGGGCCGCTGGGTCAGCCCGTGCGTGATGTCGGAGTAGCGAGGCAGGAGCATGGGTCGTCAACACGTTGGTGCGGCAACGCCGCCGGGTGGTCAAAAACAGAGGCACCTGGGGCACCCACATTGCGGCACGCCCCACACGCTCCCCCACACCATTGTGCGTTGCCTCGTTGACTGCCGTATGTAGGCCAATTCCGCACCCACAAAAAAAGGGCTGGCGCAGGCGCCAGCCCTTTAGACCCTTGGAGAAATTTTGCTGTCAGGAACGCAGGGCCCCGCCTGGGCCCTGTGTCCTTAGAAGCGCCAGCCCAGACCCACGCCCACCAGAACGGGGTCCACCTTGAAGGTGCCCAGCTTGGCACCGCCTGCGCTCACGTCGGTCTTGATGAAAACCTTCTTCACGTCGAAGTTGAGGTACAGGTTCTTGGCCAGCGGAATGTCCACACCCACTTGCAGCGCAGGGCCGAAGCTGTTGCGGTCAATGCTCACGCCTGCGGGCAGGTTCACGCTGGAAAACCGCGTGTAGTTCAGGCCCGCGCCCACATAGGGCTTGAAGCCAGGGGCGTCAAAGTGGTACTGCGCCAGCAGTGTGGGGGGCAGGTGCCTGAGCGTGCCGATGGCTGCGCCGCCAGCGCTGAGCGTGTGCTTTTGCGGCACCGTGAGGATCAGCTCGGCCGCGATGTTCTTGTTGAAGAAGTAGGTCACATCCACTTCAGGGATGGTCTTGTTGTTGACCGACAGGCCCAGCGGCGTGCTGTCCTTGTTGGCGCTGTCCAGGTGCACCGCACGTGCACGGACCATCCAGGGGCCTTCAGCCTGTTGCGCCAAGGCAGCGCCAGAAGACAGGGCACAGAGAACGGCGACAGCCAGCAGGTTATTTTTCATGGTGTTTCGCATCGGTTGGACGGGGACGACCCCCGTACATGCATTGAACCGCTGCCGCCCCCACCCAGCCTTGCCTTACCTCAAGCCCTCGGTAGTAACCCTTAGACCCAGATCAAGGAATACCCACTATCAGGCTGTGGACTTGCCCCGCAGGCGCTGCACCAGCGTCACCCCGGCCAGCACCAGCCCGCCTGCCACGATGCCAACCACGGCGTTCAGCAGGTTGGGCACCAGCACGGCCCACAGCCCACCCGCGGGCCATTGCGCCGCCGCCGTGCCCGTTGCCTCGACCGCATGGTGAAGCACCGAC
>DATLGV010000663.1:0-11215 GCA_035540275.1 Acidovorax sp.
GGTTGTAATCTTCATGGTGGACGCTCCTGCTGGTTTGAGTGGAACAACTAACGTCTCCACTGTGGCACTTTCGATGCCGTTTAGGGTAGGGGCGTCCATCCCATTGGTTCAAAGTCCTTTTTTGCTTTTATGGGTACCACCGGGGCTTCCTCACGCAGCGCCCCGGCCTTTCTGGCTCTCGAAATACACCACCTTGCGGGCCCGCATCACATCCCCCAGGGGCCGGTGCGCAGCCAGCGCCTGCCAGGGGTCGAACACAGCGGCCTCCACCTCGGCGGCCAGGGCTGCATCGGCGGCAGGGTCCTGCCGTGGCAGGGTGAGCCGGGCCACGGTGGCGTAGGGCGTGGGCCAGTCCACGCTGGCGTCTTCGATCGGGGTGGTGGCCTCGTCCACAAAGGGCTGAAGCTGCAAGTCCCACTGCAGGTCCTGCTGGCGCAGGCGACCGGAGAATTCGGCATCCCAGTCGTGCTGCACCTGCCGGACGGGCACCCCGTTGGACGCATGGGGCACGAGGCGCACCCGCACGGCATAGGGCCCGCAGGCGATGGGCGCGGCGCTGAACAGGGCATGCGATGCAAAGCCACCAAAGGGCCGCCCAAAGGTCTTGACCGTCTTGGCGATCTGCCGGGCCGCACCCAGCAAGCCGTGGCGCTGCACCAGGAACTTGATCAACGCACCCCCGCCGTGCGACGCAGCGACCACAAAATCCACAAACTCGGCGCTTTGGGGGAAGGCGAATTTTTCCTGGTTGATCAGCAGGAAGTCCTGGCTTTTGGCAGGCCCATTGCCTAACGCGGAGTCGCCCTGCACGCCGCGCACACTGATCGCAAAGCCCCGGATGTCGGGCTTGTGGTCCGCCGCCTTGTCCATGCCGCCGTTGCTCAACCGCACCCGCACGTCGTACTGCGCCGGCCGCGCGAACAAGCCCTGGGCCGCAAACGCGGGCAGATCGCCCAGCACCTCCAGGCGGCCACGCGCTGCCGTCAGCTGCTTGCGGTGCAGGCCGCGGCCCTGGCCGTACTTCTGCGACTTGCGCGCCTGCAGTTCGGCAAACTGGCGCGCATATCCGGCAAAGCGCTGCGCCTCATCGGCAGCCACGACTTCCTTCCAGCCTGTGCTGGGCACGCGGGGGGTGTTCATCGAAGGCCTCTCTCTGGTCGGAAAACGGCATGGTAGCGCGCAAGCCCCTTCTGCGGGCGCTGCGGCGCGGGCAATGCCTATTGGTGGTTGAAGCGGTACACGATGGCCCCTTGCACCACCTCCCCTGGCACCAGCCAGCGCACCGGAAAGGCCGGGTGGTTGGGCGCATCGGGATACTCCATGGGCTCCAGGCAGATGCCATCGCCCGGCTGCCAGAGCCAGCCGCCCTGCCCCGTACCTCGTCCCAAGTCCCGCGCCGGGTCGGCCTTGAGGCCGTGGCCCGCATACACCTGCACGCCGGGGGCGGTGCTCCACACCTCCATCGCGCGACCGCTCACCGGCTCGCTCAGCAGCGCGGCCAGGCGCAGGCCCGGTGGCGTGATGGATGACGACGGAGGGGCAAGGGGTGCAGCCTGTTCATCCAGCACCAGGTAGTGGTCCAGCCCACCCGCCACGGCCAGCTGCTCATGGGGTGTTGCGATGGCATCCGCCACACGGCGGGCCTGGCGGAAGTCGAACGGTGTGCCCTGCACCGCTGCCAGCACGCCCGCGGGGCACACATCAGCGGCCAATGGCACGTAGCGGCTGGCAGGCACCTGCAGGGTGTGGCCGTGGGTGCTGCCCTGGCCTGCCAGGTTGAAGAACGCATGCCCGGTGAGGTTGAGCACCGAAGGAGCATCCAGCGCCTCGGCCGTCCAGGCCATGTGCAGTGCGTTGTCGGCCGTGACCTGCAGGTGGAGCTGCACGCGCACCGTGCCGGGCACGCCGTCGTCTTCGGTGCGGAAGGTGTGGCTCAGGGTCAAAGCATCGGCCTGTACCTGCTCCACCGCAAACACCTGAAAGCGGCTGCCGCGCGGGCCGCCATGGTGGTGGTGCGGGCCACTGTTGGTAGGCAGTTGCCGGTGCGATCCGTCCGGCAAGGTCAGCGTGCCCGCACGCAGCCGCCCCGCCCAGCGGCCAATGAGTGCGCCCATTGAGAGCTGGCCGTCCAGGTAGCCTTGAAGGCTGTCGTAGCCCAGCGCCACATTGGCCAGGCCGCCCTGCCCGTCGGGCACCGCCACCTGCACCAGACGGGCGCCGTAGTTGCTCACCGCCACCTGCAGGCCTCCCGCACCGCGCAGGGTGAAAAGGTCCGTGCGCTGACCGTGCAGCTCTTGTTGAAACGCTTCGCGCAAAAGAGAAAGGGAATGGGCCATGGCAGCAAGTCTATGCGGCCCATGGCGCCCTGCAACTGGCCATGGCGCAGATGCGGGCAGGCACCGCCAGGCCCATCAAGTCACCGGCGCAGGATTGAACAGCACCAGCGCGTTGTGCAGCTTCCACTGCTCGGCCCAGGTCTTCCTGCGCCCGCTGGCCACATCCAGCAGCAGGTGGAACATCTCCCAGCCCAGCTCTTCGATGGTGGCCTCGCCATCGGCGATCTTGCCGGCGTTGATGTCCATCAGGTCGTGCCAGCGGCGCGCCAGGTCGCTGCGCGTGGCCACCTTCACCACGGGGCATTCGGCCAGGCCGTAGGGCGTGCCCCGGCCGGTGGTGAACACATGCAGGTTCATGCCCGCGGCCAGTTGCAGCGTGCCGCAGATGAAGTCGCTGGCGGGCGTGGCGGCGTACACCAGGCCGCGCTGGTCGCTGCGCAGCTTCTCGCCCGGGGCCAGCACGTGTGCAATGGGCGCGGTGCCGCTCTTGATGATGGAGCCCATGGCCTTTTCGGCGATGTTGGACAAGCCACCCGCCTTGTTGCCGGGCGTGGTGTTGGCCGCTCGGTCCACGCGGCCGCGGTCCAGGTAGCGGTCGTACCAGCCGAGCTCGCGCACGATGGCTTCGGCCACTTCGGGCGTGGCGGCGCGGCTGGTGAGCTGCTCGACGGCGTCGCGCACCTCGGTGTTCTCGCTGAACATCACGGTGGCGCCCGCGCGCACCAGCAGGTCGGCGCAAAAGCCCACGGCCGGGTTGGCGGTGACGCCCGAGAACGCATCGCTGCCGCCGCACTGCACGCCCACCACCAGCTCGCTGGCCGCGATGGTCTCGCGGCGGCGCGCGTTCAGGCGTTCCAGGTGGGGCCTGGCGCTGTGCACGATGTCGTCCAGCATCGACATGAAGCCCACGTGGTGCTCGGCCTGCAGGCACACCGTCTCGGGGCCCAGCGCCGCATCGCGCTCATCGGTGATGGGGAAGCTGCCCGGGGGCAGCAGGCGGTCGGGCTGCAGCTTTTCGCAGCCCAGGCTGACCACCATGACCTCGCCGCCAAAGTTGGGGTTGAGGCTGATGTTGCGCAGCGTGCGGATGGGGATGATGGCGTCGGGCGCATCAATCGCCACGCCGCAGCCATAGGTGTGCTCCAGGCCGATCACGTCGTCCACCTGCGGATAGTGCGGCAGCAGCTCGGCCTTGATGCGGCGCACGGCCTGCGCCACCACACCGGCCACGCACTGCACGGTGGTGGTGATGGCCAGGATGTTGCGCGTACCCACGGAGCCATCGGCGTTGCGGTAGCCCTCGAAGGTGTGGCCCGTGAGGGGTTCGAGCACCGGCGGCTTCACGGTGGCCATGGGCAGGCCTTCCAGCGCGCGGGCCGAGGGCATTTGCAGCAGGCGCTCGTGTACCCAGCTGCCGGCTGCGATGTCTTTGAGCGCATAGCCGATGGGCACGTTGTAGCGGCGCACCACGCCGCCTTCGGGGATGTCCGCCAGCGCCAGCTTGTGGCCCTGGGGCACCTTGTCGCGCAGCGTGATGCCCGCGCCCGGCACACCGGCTGGCAGCAGGGTGCCTGCAGGCAGGCCACCGTCGTTGGCGACGATGGCGACGTTGTCATCCGCGTGCATGCGGATGGTGAGAGGGATTCGGTTCATCTGTGACTCGGTGTCTTCCATCGCATCAACCCGCGGACTGCATGGGCAACACGGTGATCCAGTTGGGGTTGAGCCCCACATCATGCTCAGCCACCTGGGTCAAGGCACCGCTGGCGGGGGCGATCCGATGCACGCCCACACGGTGGCTGAGCTGGCCTGCAGCCAGCAGGTGGCTGCCATCGGGCGTGATAGCGAATCCACGCGGCTGCCGTTGGGTAGCCCAGTGGCCTGCGAGAGTCAGCAGACCCGTAGCCGCATCCACGGCAAATCCCGCCAGCGTGTGGCTGTTGCGCTCGCTGGTGTACAGCCAGCGGCCGTCCGGGCTCAGGTGCAGGTCAGCGCCCCAGGCGGTGCCCGCAAAGCCCGGCGGCAGCGTGGGCAGGGTTTGCAGCAGCTGCAGGCCCCCTGTGCTTTCGTCCCAGGCGAGTACGTGCACGCAGGCGTCCAGCTCGCCCAGCAGGTAGATGCGGTCGCCCCGCGCGTTGAAGCGCAGGTGCCGGGGGCCGGTGCCCGCGGGCAGGGTGAACACGGCGGGGTCGGTGGGCTCCAGCACGCCGGTGCCGGCGTGGAGCCGGTAGCGGTGCAGTTGCCCGCCGCCCAGCGACGCCGCCAGCACAAAACCATGGCCGGGGCTGGGCAGTGCACTGTGGGCATGGCGGCCGGTGGCGTAGGTGGCGGCGGGGACCGCGGCGGCCACCAGCCCATCTGCGCCGATAGGTTGCACGCCCACCAGGTCGGCCCCGTACGAGGCCGTGAGCAGCCAGCGCCCCGTGCCGTCGGTGGCCACATGGGCCATGCTGGCGGGCAGCGGCGCCTCGCCCAGCACCTCGGCGCGGCCCGCGCGCGCGTCCACGGCCAGCGTGACCACGGCCAGCGGATCGCTGCGGCGCACCACATACAGGCGCGTGCCATCGGGGCTCAATGCCATGGGCATGGGCTGGCCGCCCAGTGGCAGCACCTGCTCGGTGCGCAGCTGGCCGGTGGCTGCGGCCAGGTGCAGCACATGCAGCTCGCCGCTGTCGGCGCAGGAGACAAAAACCAGCGTATCGCTCATCGAACAGGCCCCATGGTCAGAGCCCCATCGCGCGGGGCAACCACAGCGAGACAGCAGGCACGTAGGTGACCATCAGCAGCACCACAAACAACGCCACAAAGAACGGCATCATGGCTTTGGTGACGATGCCCAGCGGCAGCTTGGCCACCGCTGCCCCCGTGAACAGCACAGTGCCCACAGGCGGCGTGATGAGGCCGATGCCCAGGTTCACCATCATGATCATGCCAAAGTGCACCGGGTCCACGCCCAGCAGCTTGACCACCGGCAGCAGGATGGGCGTGAGGATGAGGATGAGGGGCGACATGTCCATCAGGCAGCCCAGCAGCAGCAGCATGATGTTGATCAGCGCCAGGATGACGTACTTGTTGTCCGACAGGCTGGTGAGGAACATGGTCACCTTCATCGGGATCATCATCATCGTCATCAGGTAGCCGAAGGCCGCCGCAAAGCCGATGAGGATCATCACCACGGTCACGGTCTTCACCGTGCGGTGCACCAGCTTGGGCAGGTCGCGCCATCGGTAGTCGCGGTAAACGAACATGGTGACGAAGAACGCCCACACCACGGCGATCGAGGCCGACTCGTTGGCGGTGAAGATGCCCGACAGGATGCCCCCCAGGATGATGACCATGGTCATCAGGCCCCACAGCGCCTCCACGCAGATCCTGAGCGCCTGGCGCATGGGGATCACCTCGCCCTTGGGGTAGCCCTGCTGGTGTGCCGTGAACAGGCACAGACCGGCCAAGGTCAGGCCCATGAGCAAGCCCGGCAAGACACCAGCCATGAACAACGCGGCAATCGACACCGTGCCGCCAGCGGCCAGCGAATACAGCACGGCGTTGTGGCTGGGCGGGATCAGGATGGCCTGCACCGATCCGCTGACGGTGACGGCTGTGGCGAAGGAGCGCGGGTAGCCCTTCTTCTCCATTTCGGGGATCAGCACCGAGCCAATGGACGCGGTGTCGGCCACCGACGAACCCGAGATGGCTCCAAAGAAGGTGGACGCGAGGATATTGACCAGCGACAGCCCGCCCCGGATAAAGCCCACCAGCACGCCCGCAAACGCCACCAGCCGCCGCGCCATGCCGCCCTCGGCCATGATGGCGCCCGCCAGCACGAAGAAGGGAATCGCCAGCAACGAGAACTTGTTGACGCCCGAGGCCACCTGGATCATGACCGCATCCAGAGGCAGGTCAATCCACAGCGCCCCGACCAACGCCGAGAGGCCCAGCGAATAGGCGATGGGCACGCCGATCATCATCAGCACGAAGAATGTGCCCAGCAGTACCAGGGTGTCCATGGTCAGGCGCCTTCCGCGAGTTCTTCAAAACGCACGATGCGTCGGTGGTGTTGTGGACCAAAGGCCATCTTTTCCAGCACGAACAGCAATGTGACGGCCGCGCCGATGGGCAGCGAGGCATACGTGGCGCCTACGGGCAGCCAGGGCAGCTCGGCAATGCCCTGGCCCCAGGTTTCAACACACAGGTTGGCGCCATACCAGGCCACAAAACCGCAGATGGCGAGCATCAGCAGGTCCACCAGCACGCCCAGCAGCCGCTGCACAGGGGCCGGCAGTTTGTCGGTGAGCATGTTGACCGCGATGTGACCGCCCGCACGATACGCCGCAGCGGCGCCAATGAAGGTAAACACCATCATCAGCAGAATGGCGATGGGCTCGGGCCACTGGGAACCCGTGCCCATCACATAGCGGCTGAACACGCCCCAGGGGATGATGAGCGACATGAAGAAGATGGCCGTGCCGGCGGCCCAGATGGCGGCCAGGTACAACCGGTCCATCCAGCGCAGAAAAGGGTGGTCCATACGGGCAGATCTGAAAGACGTAAAAAAAGCGCAGCCGTCCCACCAGGAGTTTTGCTGCGCACGGTGCCGAACAGGTGCTTACCTCACCGCCTCGATGCGCTTCATGAGGTCTGTGTAACTGGCGCCGTACTTGGCGCGAACGGGCGCGGTGGCGTCATAGAACGCCTTGGTGTCCACGGTGATGAACTCCACGCCCGCGGCCTTGAGCTTGGCGGTGTAGTCCTCCACGCTCTTGTCCCACAGCGCGCGCTGCTCCATCTGCGCTTCGCGGCCGAACTTCTTGAGCAGGGCCTGGTCGTCCTTGGAGAGCTTGTCCCACGTCACCTTGGACACCACCAGCAGCTCGGGGATGATCAGGTGGTTGGTCTGCGTGTAGTACTTGGCGCCGGTGTTGTAGTGGTTGCTGGTGAAGAAGCTGGGGGCGTTGTTTTCGGCACCATCCACCACACCGGTCTGCAGCGCGGTGAACACCTCGCCATAGCCCATCGAGATGCCGTTGCCGCCCATGGCGTTCATGGTGTCGACAAACAGCGGGTTCCCCATCATGCGCACCTTCTGGCCCTTCAGGTCTGCCGGGCTGCGCACCGGTTTCTTGGTGTAGAGGCTGCGCGCACCGCCGTCCATCCAGCCGATGGCCACCAGCCGGGCCGGCGAGGCGCTGATCTTGGCCAGCAGCTCGTCACCAATGGCACCGTCGATCACGGCGCGCATGTGGTCCTGGCTGCGAAAGACGAAGGGCATGTTGAATACATTCACCTCGGGCACCACGGTGCCGACGGGGCCCAGCGAGGTGCGCAGGATGTTGATGGCGCCCACCTGGGTTTGCTCGATCATTTCCTTTTCCCCGCCGAGCACCCCCCCGGGGAAGGTCTGGATCTTCAGGCGGCCGCTGGTGGCGGCCTGGAGCTTCTTGCCCATGCTTTCCACCGCGACCACATTGGGGTATCCCGCCGGGTGCACATCGGCCGCCTTCAGCACCATGGACTGGGCCTGGGCGGTGACCGGCAACAGGGCCATCGCGGCCACGGCGGCGGCGCAGGCAGTCAGCAGGGATCGGCGAAAGGGCATGGTTTGTCTCCGAGGGAATGGTTTTTTGCGAGATGTTGGGATGAAGGGAAGCCAAGCGCCTGAAGTCACTCGAACGGACCGGTGCGCACAAACGGCCCGCCCTGGTAGATCACGGCCGGGTCGGTCAGATCGGGCTGAGGGTCTGCGGCCTCCACCTCGGCGCGGAAGGGCTCGGAGCTGTCCTGTGGGCGGTAACCAATGTGGCGGGCCAGCGTGTTGTCCCACCAGGTGGTGGTGTTGTCGCCCATGCCATAGATGATGCTGTGGCCCACCACGGGCGCCGTGAGGCTGGCCACTACCAGGCGCTCCAGGTCGTCGTAGCTCATCCAGGTGGCCAGCATGCGGCGGTTGCGGGGCGCGGGGAACGATGAACCGATGCGCAGGCACACGGTTTCGATGCCATAGCGGTCAAAGTAGAAGCGCGATAGGTCTTCGCCAAACGCCTTGGACAGGCCATACAGGCCGTCGGGCCGGGCGGGGTCGCGCACCCCGACCACTTCGTCCTGGCGGTAAAAGCCGGTCACATGGTTGGAGCTGGCAAACACGACGCGCTTGACGCCCTGCTTGCGCGCGGCCTCATAGAGGTTGTAGGCACCCACGATGTTGGCCTGCAGGATGGGGCTCCAGGGCTGCTCGGTGGATACCCCGCCCAGGTGCACCACGGCGTCCACGCCCTCCAGCAGATACAGCATGGCGCTGGCGTCCTCGAGGCGCGCAGGGCGCAGCTCTTCACCCGGCGCCTCGCTGCCCAGGTCGGCGATGTCGGACAGGCGCAGGGTGTTGCAGTACGCCTTGAGACGTGTGCGCAGCTCGCGCCCCAGGCCACCGGCGGCGCCGGTCAGCAACAGGCGCTGGAAACGGATCGGTGTCGGGTGACAAGGCATGGCTTTTGCAGAGGTTCTTGGTACAGTGACGATACAAGGGAGTTGAACGTCATCGGTCGTCATACAACTAAAACGAATGTACTCCTTTCAATTCGGCCAATACATAGGGATAACACTGAGACATGAGCACCGATACCGCCCCCCGCCGCAAGCCCCGCACCCTGGCTCTGGAACTGGTGGACTCCCTGGGCGACCGCATCCGCGACGGCCGCCTGGCCCTGGGCGACAAGCTGCCCACCGAGGCGGCCATCATGGCCGAGTTCAACGTCAGCCGCACGGTGGTGCGCGAGGCGATTTCCAAGCTGCAGGCCTCGGGGCTGGTGGAGACGCGGCACGGCATCGGCACCTTTGTGCTGGGGCTGGGGCAGGCTCCGGGCTTCAAAATCACGCCCGACCAGTTCAGCACCCTGCGCGACGTGATTGCCGTGCTGGAGCTGCGCATTGGCGTCGAGACCGAGGCGGCCGCCCTGGCGGCGCTGCGCCGCACCGAGGCCAACCTGAAAGTCATGCGGGAGGCGCTGGACGCCGTGGCCGCCGCCGTGGACGCCGGACGGGATGCGGTGGCCTCGGACTTTCAGTTCCACCTCGAGATTGCGCGCGCCACGCAAAACAGCCATTTCGCCGAGTTGATGGGCACCCTGGGCAGCATGATCATTCCGCGCGCACGCCTGGCGGCCATGGATTCGGCCAACGACGAGCGCCGCCAGTACCTGCGGCGGGTCAACGGCGAGCACGAGAGCATCTACGACGCCATCGCCGGCCAGGACCCTGACGCCGCCCGCGCCGCCATGCGCACCCACCTGGCCAACAGCCGCGAGCGCCGGCGGCGCGCACAGGCCGAGGCCAGCTGAAGGCAGGGGGCCCGCAGCGCCCCACCCCGCGCGGGACCGCGCAGGCACGCAGTGGTCCGATGAGTGGTTTCCGTTGTACCCAAAAATGGATTTATGTTGTACGATGACATACAACAATTGATCTTCAGCAACACCACCCATGCACGCAAACCTGATCGCCGGCACCTGGACCGAAGGCGTCCGCACTTACCGCAACACCAACCCCTCCGACACCCGCGACGTGATCGGCGACTACGCCGTGGCCAGCCGCGAGCAGGCGCTGGACGCCGTCGCGGCCGCCCATGCAGCCTTCCCGGCCTGGAGCCTGTCCACGCCCCAGCAGCGTTTCGACATCCTGGACGCCGTGGGCAACGAGATCATCGCGCGCAAGGCCGAGCTGGGCGACCTGCTGGCCCGCGAGGAAGGCAAGACCCTGCCCGAGGCCATCGGCGAAGTGGGCCGGGCCGCCGCCATCTTCAAGTTCTTTGCGGGCGAAGCGCTGCGCCCCGGCGGCGAGTTGATCCCGTCCGTGCGCCCCGGCGTGGGCATCGAGATCACCCGCGAGCCGCTGGGCACTATCGGCATCATCACGCCGTGGAACTTCCCCATCGCCATCCCGGCCTGGAAGATCGCTCCCGCCCTGGCCCACGGCAACACGGTGGTGTTCAAGCCCGCCGAGGTGGTGCCCGGCTCGGCCTGGGCGCTGGCCGACATCCTGCACCGCGCGGGCCTGCCGGCCGGCGTGTTCAACCTGGTGATGGGCCGGGGTTCGGACGTGGGCGCCGTGCTGCTGGAGGACGAGCGCATTGCGGGCGTGAGCTTTACCGGCTCCGTCGGCACCGGCCAGCGCGTGGCGGCGGCCTGCGCGCCGCGCGGCGCCAAGGTGCAGCTGGAGATGGGCGGCAAGAACCCCTTCGTGGTGCTGGACGACGCCGACCTGAACGTGGCCGTGGGCGCGGCCATCAACAGCGGCTTCTTCTCCACCGGCCAGCGCTGCACGGCCAGCAGCCGCGTGATCGTGACCGCAGGCATCCACGACCGCTTCGTGGCCGCCATGGTCGAGAAGATGAAGACCCTGAAGGTGGACGACGCGCGCAAGGCCGGCACCGACATCGGCCCCGTGGTGGACGACCGCCAGCTCGCGCAGGACCTGGAATACATCGCCATCGGCCAGCAGGAAGGCGCCCAGCTCGCCTACGGCGGCGAAGCGCTGGAGAAGAACGCTGACGGCGCCCCCGGCTACTACCTGCGCCCCGCCCTGTTCACCGAAACCACGCCCGGCATGCGCATCAACCGCGAAGAGATCTTCGGCCCCGTGGTCAGCGTGCAACGTGCCAAGAATTACGACGAAGCCCTGGCCCTGGCCAATGACACGCCGTTTGGCCTGGCCAGCGGCATCGCCACCACCAGCCTCCAGCACGCCACGCACTTCAAGCGCCACGCCCAGGCCGGCATGGTGATGGTGAACCTGCCGACGGCGGGGGTGGACTACCACGTGCCGTTTGGCGGCCGCAAGGGCAGCAGCTACGGCCCGCGCGAGCAGGGGCGTTACGCGGCAGAGTTCTACAC
>DATLGV010000664.1:0-1706 GCA_035540275.1 Acidovorax sp.
CCTGACGGCCGCGCGGGGCATCTATGCGCAGCGCGGCTTCCAGTTGGTCAAAACCGAGCCCTACGAAGGGTTTGGCCAGCAACTGGTGGGAGAAACCTGGGAGCTGAAGCTTTGCTCCGCTGCAGACCGCCCGGCAAGGCACTTGCCCGAGGGGTTGGAGTGAAACCGGGCCGATGAACTTGGAGCTTTGGCGCCCCGGCCGTGACTTGCCTCGCATGCCGCCCGATGCTGGCTCGCCGCCTTGCCCGGCGCCGTACACTCAGCGCCCCATGCCCCAGACCCTGGCTGCGCCCGCGCACAGTGAACTCATCATCAAGAAAAGCCGCTTCATCGGCTGCGTGCAACCCATGGCAGACCGCGCCAGCGCGCAGGCGGCCGTGGATGCATTGTGGAAGCAACACCCTGGCGCAGCCCACATCTGCTGGGCCTTGCTGGCCGGCGGCCAGTCGGCTGCAGTGGACGACGGCGAGCCCGGAGGCACCGCCGGCCGCCCCATGCTGGACGTGCTGCGCCACCAGGACCTGGAAGGCGTGCTGGCCACAGTGGTGCGCTACTTTGGCGGGGTCAAGCTGGGGGCGGGCGGCCTGGTGCGCGCCTACACAGACACCATTGCCCAGGCACTGCTCATCGCCCCCAAGGTCACGCTGCAGCGCATGACCACACTGCAATGCGTGGTGCCCTATGCACTGGAAGGGCTGCTGCGCCGCGAGATTGAGGCCGCAGGTGCCGCACTGGTGGACGTGCAGCATGGAACCCTGGTCACCCTGCAGCTGCGCCTGCCCCAAACGCAGGCCGCACCTTTCATACAGCGCGTCAACGACCACGGACAAGGCCGTGTCGGCTGGACAGAACCCGAGGACTGACAACACGCCCTGGCCGTTCGCCCCCCGGCCTGCACGACCCGTACGGCCCGTCCGACCCGTGCCCCAGGTGGCCCCCGTCCAAGGCAGCCTCGCCAAAACGGCTTCTAGGCCTACAACAGTGCGGCGGTTCGCGCTTCACACTGCGGGTTTTATGACTTCGAGGGAGCCCATGGCCCAACCGCTCGACACCATCATCATCGGCGCAGGCACGGCGGGCCTGGCCGCACTGCGTGAAGTGCGCCAGCGCACCGGCCGCTACCTCATCGCCAACGAAGGCCCCTGGGGCACCACCTGCGCCCGCGTGGGCTGCATGCCGTCCAAGGCGCTGATCGAGGCAGCCAACGCCTTCCACCGCCGCCACACCTTTGAAGAGTTTGGCCTGCGGGGAGCGGGTGCCGTGACTGCCGACCTGCCCGCCGTTCTGCAGCGCGTACGCACGCTGCGCGACGAGTTTGTAGCGGGCGCACTCCAAGCCACCAGTGGCCTGGGCAAGGCCCAGGTGTCAGGGCGCGCAACGCTGCTGGGCCCGAACTCGGTGGACATCGACGGGACGGCGTACACCACGCGCAGCATCATCATCGCCACGGGGTCACGCCCCCGCGTGCCCGAAGCATGGCTGGCGTTTGGCGACCGCATGCTCACCACCGACACCTTGTTCGAGCAACCCACCCTCGGCCCCCGCATTGCAGTGATCGGCATGGGGCCGATTGGGGTGGAGCTGTCGCAAGCCCTCGCACGGCTGGGCCTGCAGGTGGCTGCGTTTACCACCGGCCACACGCTCGCCGGCTTGAGCAACCCCGCGCTCAATGCGGAGCTGGCCGCCCTGCTCAAGCAGGACATGGT
>DATLGV010000665.1:0-1593 GCA_035540275.1 Acidovorax sp.
CCTGGTAGGTCTGCAGCACCTGTGCGTTGCGCGTGGGGTCGGTAGGGGCGCGCAGCAGGGCAGACCACGCCTGCACCACCTGCGCCCGGAATGCGCCGGGCAGGGCGCGCGTGCAGCCAAAGTCCAGCACACCCACCGTGCCATCGGGCGCGAACAGAAAGTTGCCCGGGTGCGGGTCGGCATGCACCCGCCCCAGCACAAAAATGCAGTGCATGAACCAGTCCCACAGGTGCTGCCCGGCCTGGTCGCGCAGCGCCTGCGGTGGCTGTGTGGCCAGCCAGGCTTGCAACGGCAGCCCGGGCACAAACTGCTGCGTGAGCACCTGGGCGCGGGTGTGCGAGAGGATGGGCTGTGCCATCACCACGCCCGGCTGTGCGGCGTGCTGGGCAAACCATTGCAGCTGTTCGGCCTCTTGCAGGTAGTCCACTTCGCGCAGCAGGGTGGCCTCGATCTCGGTCATCACGCTGTCCAGCACGGCATCGGTGGGCAGCGGCATGTCGGTGTGGGCCAGGGCGCGCAGCGCGGCGCGCATCAGCTGCATGTCGCTGGCGATGGTGGCGGCAATGCCGGGGTACTGCACCTTCACGGCCACCGTGCCGTGGCCCGCCAGCTGCGCGCGGTGCACCTGGCCCAGGCTGGCGGCGGCAAACGCGGTGGGCTCGAACTGGTCGAACAGCGCCTCGGGCTCCTGCCCGAAGGCCTGGCGGAACACGCGGCCCACCAGCGCGCGGTTGAGCGGCGGGGCCTGGTGGTGGGCGCGTGCCAGTTCGCTGCGCACGCCGTCGGGCAGCAGGCCCGGGTGCATGCTGAGCAACTGCGACACCTTGAGCGCCGAGCCCCGCAGCTGTCCCAGCGCGCCAAACAAAATGCGGCCCAGCGTTGCCTCGTGCTCGGCCTGTGCCTGGGCCGAGCGCTTGCGCGTGCGGTGTCCCAGCTCCGCCATGCCGATGCGCGCGGCCGCGAGCCCCGTGATGGCGCTGCGTGCCAGCTTGCCGGTGCGGGGTGCGTCCGCGTCAGTTTTGGACATGGTCTGCCAGGCGCTGCGCCGTGCCGCGCGCAATCACGCGGTGGATCGGCGTGATCACCGCCATGTACGCATGGCCCAGCGTGTTGTGGATGTGCACCACCGTGCTCAGCACCACGCGGGGCGCGGTGCCGGGGGTGGCGGGCTGTTTGCAGATGGACACCTGCACGTCCAGGTGCTTGTCGTCCTGGCCCATCACCACCTCGGTGTCGCTCAGGTGCCGGATGCGGAAGATGCCGACACGGTCGCCCACGCGGTAGCTGCGCGCGTCGCGCAGGGATCGGCCGCTGGCGGGCGGGTGGCCGTCGTCCAGCTGGCCCAGGTCCTTCAGGCCCACCAGGCGCACGGCCTTGTTGCGCACGAACATGAGGGCGCGCGTCCACGCCGGGGTGCGGGCCGCCACATCCAGCCACGACTGCAGGGCCGAGCGCGCAGGGTGCCGGTCGGCCACTTCGTAGGCATCAAAAAAATCGGCCCCGGGCAGCGTGGCGTGGATGGCCGTGCCGGGCGGCACCTGGGTGGCGCGCGCAGCAGTGGGTGCGGCGAGGGCAGAGGTCGCATTCATGGGG
>DATLGV010000666.1:0-2680 GCA_035540275.1 Acidovorax sp.
CTCCATGGCTGCCGCTGTGCCCCCGCCTGGCTGCTGGATGCCGCCGCCCTGGGCCGGGCCTGTGCCGATGCGGTGTGCGCCGCCGGGCTGCAGCCCGTAGGGCAGTTGTTCCACGAGTTTCCGGCCACTGTGCGCGGCCCGGGCGGAGTGACAGCTACTGTTTTGCTAGCGGAGTCGCACCTGTGCGTGCACACCTGGCCCGAGCAGCGCGGCGTGACGCTGGATGTGTATGTGTGCAATTTCGGCGCCGACCATTCGGCCAAGGCGCATGCGCTGATGGATGCCCTGCTCGCCCTGTTCGACCCCACCACGGCGGAACGCCATGCGCTGCTGCGGGGCGCGGTGAGCGGGGTGGCGGCATGAGTGCCGCCGGCCACCAGGTTCCCGCCCTGCTGCTCGCCGCAGGCCGGGGCGAACGCATGCGCCCGCTGACCGACGCCACCCCCAAGCCCCTGCTGCAGGTGCAGGGCCAGCCGCTGCTGCAGTGGCATCTGCAGGCTTTGCTGGACGCTGGCGTGGGCCGGGCGGTGATCAACACCGCGTGGCTGGGTGGGCAGATCAGTGACTGTTTTTCAAGTATTTTTGGCATCCGGGGACCGATAGATAAGCGTAAGCAGCTATCAATTTCATACTCGCACGAAGGGGTGGACTTTGGCGGCGCGCTGGAAACCGCCGGGGGCATTGCCCGTGCATTGCCCCAGCTCGGCCCGGTGTTCTGGCTGGCGGCGGGCGATGTGTTTGCGCCCGACTTCGTGTTTGACAGCGCGGCGGTGGCGGCCTTCGAGGCCAGCGACCATCTGGCCCACCTGTGGCTGGTGCCCAACCCCGCCCACAACCCGCGTGGCGACTTCGGCCTGTCGGCCGACGGCCTGGCGCTGAACCTGCCCGCCGACGACCCTGCGCCGCGCTACACCTACAGCACCATCGCCCTGCTGCGCGCCGAGCTGTTTGCCGCGCCCTGGTGCGATATCCCGCCGGGCAACCCGGGGGGCATCAAAGCCCCGCTGGCGCCACTGCTTCGCCGCGCGATGGACAATGGCAGCGTCAGTGCTCAGCTCTACACCGGCCGCTGGACCGATGTGGGCACGCCCGAGCGGCTGGCCGAACTCAACACCCTTTCTTCCGACGCGCCATGAACACCATCGTGCCTGCCTCCGTCTATGCCCAGCGCCGCGCGCACCTGGCTGCCCAGCTGGGCCCCGGGGGCATTGCCATCATCCCCACGGCGCCCGAGCGCCCGCGCAACCGCGATACGGACTTTCTGTACCGCCACGACAGCTACTTCTACTACCTGACCGGCTTTACCGAGCCCGGCGCCTGCCTGGTGCTGGCGCATGATGGCCGCAGCACGCTGTTCTGCCAGCCCAAGGACCTGGAGCGCGAGATCTGGGACGGCTACCGCCTGGGCCCGGCCGCTGCGCCCGCAGCATTGGGTGTGGACGCCGCGCATTCGATGGCCGAGCTGGACGGCAAGCTGCCGCGCCTGCTCGAAAACACGGCCTGCGTCTGGTACCCGTTTGCCACCCACAGCGGCCTGGCCGCGCGCGTGGAGGGCTGGCTCAATGTGGTGCGCGGGCGTGTGCGGTATGGCGCCATCTGCCCTGCCGAGCAGAACGACCTGTGCACGCTGCTCGACGAGATGCGCCTGTTCAAGGACGCGCACGAGCAGGACATCATGCGCCGCGCCAGCGCCATCAGCGCGCAGGCCCACATCCGTGCCATGCAGCGCGCCGCCCGCATGCTGCGCGCCGGGCAGGATGTGCGCGAATACCACCTCGAAGCCGAACTGCTGCACGAGTTCCGCCAGCACGGCTCGCAGTACCCCGCCTACAACTCCATCGTGGCCGCCGGGGCCAACGCCTGCGTGCTGCACTACCGCGCCGACGATGCCCCCGTGCGCGACGGCGAGCTGGTGCTGATCGACGCAGGCTGCGAGCTGCACGGCTACGCCAGCGACATCACCCGCACCTTCCCGGCCAACGGAAAATTCACGGGCCCCCAGCGCGCGCTGTATGACCTGGTCCTGGCCAGCCAGGATGCGGCCGTGGCAGCCACCAAGGCGGGCGCGCGCTTCAACGACCCGCACGATGCCACGGTGGCCGTGCTCGCGCAGGGCATGCTGGACCTGGGCCTGCTCGACAAGAACAAGGTGGGCACCGCGCAGGACGTGATCGACAAACGTGCCTACTTCCAGTTCTACATGCACCGCACCAGCCACTGGCTGGGCATGGACGTGCACGACTGCGGCAGTTATGTCGAGCCCGGCGAGGTGGGCCAGACCAGCGAACGCAAAGACCCGCTGTCGGGCGAAACCATCACCAACCGCCCCAGCCGCATCCTGCGGCCCGGCATGGTGCTGACCCTCGAGCCCGGCATCTATGTGCGCCCCGCCGAAGGGGTGCCCGAGCCGTTCCACCACATCGGCATCCGCATCGAAGACGACGCCATCGTCACCGAGACGGGTTGTGAGCTGATCACGCGCGGTGTGCCGGTGAGGGCCGACGAAATCGAAGCGCTGATGCGCGCCTGAACGTGGGCAAAGCCATGGCCGTGGACCACGCTGCCGGGGCCGATGTGGCGCACGCTCCGGCGCAGCCCGCCAAGTGGCGGCTGGGCGGCGCGCTGTGGCTGCTGGGCATGCCCGGCGTGGTGGCAGTGGTCTGGGCGCTGCTGCCCACCC
>DATLGV010000667.1:0-1523 GCA_035540275.1 Acidovorax sp.
GGCCAGGGTGGTGCGTGCCGTGAGGTCGCGCAGGATGTCGCTCAGGCTGCGGTGGCCCATCGCCTCGGCCAGGCAGACGTGGAAGTCTGCGAGCAGAAAGGCGCGTGTGGCAGCGTCTGCCCCTTCGATGGCCTGCTGTTCGTCGGCGATGTGCGCGCGCAGGCGGCGGGTCACGCTCTGCAGCGGGCGGCCCGCATCGGCCAGGATGCCCGACTCGATGATGCGCCGGGCAGAGAACGCGTCGCGTGCATCCTCCACCGAGGGCTCCACCACGTACCAGCCCCGGCGCGAGCGCACTTCCACAAAGCCCCGTGCCTGCAGCTGCATCAGGGCCTCGCGCACCAGCGTGCGGCTCACGCCGAACAGATCGGCCAGCTCCTGCTCGCCCAGGCGCTCGCCGGGCGAGAGTTTTTGCGCGAGGATGGATTCCACCACCTGCTGGGCGATCTGGGTCTGGTTGATGCTCATGGCCGGATTGTCGCGTCCTGCAAAGGTGCTGTGCCCGATCAGGCGCGTGGCATGGGTGGCTCGCGGCCGTCGAGCACGGCATGGGCGCGTTCGCGGTCGATGTCGCCCTCCCACGCCGCCACGGCCACGGTGGCGACGCAGTTGCCAATGAGGTTGCCCAGCGCGCGGGCGATGCCCATGAACCAGTCCACCGACAGCACCAGCACCAGGCCAATCGCCGGGATGGCAGGGATGGCCTGCAAGGTGGCGGCCAGTACGACGATGGCCGAGCCGGGCACGCCGTGTGCGCCCTTGGAGGTGACCAGCGAGATCGCCAGGATGGTCAGCAGGTCGGCCATGGAAATCGGCGTGTTGGTGGCCTGGGCGATGAACACGGCCGCCAGCGTGATGTAGATCGAGAACGCGTCCAGGTTGAACGAGTAGCCCGTGGGGATCACCAGGCCCACAGTCGAATCACGGATGCCCATGTGCTTGAGCTTGGCCATGATCTGCGGCAGCACGCTGTCGGAAGACGTGGTGGCAAACACCACGGCCAGCTCCTCGCGCAGATAGCGCAGCAGCTTGAACAGGCTGAAGCCCGACACCCGCATGATGAGGCCCAGCACCACCACGACGAAGATGACCACCGCAGCGTAGAACAGCGCCACCAGCATGCCCAGTTGCTTGAGGGAGCCCAGGCCGTACTTGCCCACGGTGAAGGCGATGGCCCCCAGCACGCCCAGTGGCGCGAGCTTGATGATCAGGCCCATGGTCTTGAACAGCACATGCGACAGGTCGTCGATCAGGCTGGTGACGCGCGCGCCGCGCTCCCCGATCAATGCCAGGGCGCAGCCAAACACGATGGAGAACAGCAGGACCTGCAGCACATCGCCGGTGGCGAACGCACTCACGGCGGTGGTGGGGATGAGCTTGAGCAAGAAGTCGGTGAAGCCGCCCCCGGTGAGCTTGCTGGCGTTCTCGGCGTAGGCGCCCATGGCTTTGGGGTCGAGCGCCCTGGGGTCCACGTTCATGCCCACACCGGGCTCGAACCAGAACGCCAACGCCAGGCCCAGCAC
>DATLGV010000668.1:0-2273 GCA_035540275.1 Acidovorax sp.
TAGCCCGGGTCGCGGTCGCCCTTCACGCTCACGCGCAGGGTGTGGCCTGCGTCATCGGTGCCCAAAAACAGCAGGTCGTAAAAGCCGTTCTCGCGCTCCTCGCGCGAAGGGCCTTCACCGGGCTTGGGGCCTTTGTCGGAGCCCAGCGACTTGTCGCCCGCCACCGCGTTGGCGATGGCCTCGCCTTTTTCGCCGGGGCCGGCGATGAGCATTTCGTCGTAGACAAAGTCGGTGCCGTAAGCGTGCTGCAGCAGGAAGTTGGAGCGGTGCACGTTGCGCGTGTTGATGGCGGCCATCACGAAGGGCGCGACCCAGACGCCATCGCCACCCATGGTGCCCAGGGCCTCGTCCACCATGGGCTTGTTGCCCGACGGCTGGCGTGGCCCCTCGAAGCCGGGCGTGAGCGAGAACGGGTTTTTCAGCAGGTCCAGCACGCCGGGCTGGCTGGCGGCGGCCGCCATGGTGGCCTTGAGGCTGGCGGCGGTGCCGCCCGAGAAAGTGCCCTTCATCTTGCGCACCCGGCCGCGCACGCGGGGCGCCGGGTGGCCGAAGCGGTGACGGAACTCCTTTTGCAGCAGGAACACGCCCAGGTCGAACGGGATCGAGTCGAACCCGCACGAGAACACGATGCGCGCGCCGCTGGCCTTGGCCGCAGCTTCATGCGCGTCGATCATTTGGCGCATCCAGGCAGGCTCGCCGCACAGGTCCACATAGTCCACCCCGGCCTGGGCGCAGGCAGCCACGAGTTCGTTGCCATACAACTGGTAGGGGCCCACGGTGGTCAGCACCAGGCGCGTGGCGTCCATCAGCGCCTGCAGGCTGGCGGGGTTGCTGGTATCGGTCACGACCAGCGGGGTGTCGGCCGGGGCGCCCACTTCGTCGCGCACGGCGGCGAGTTTGTCGGCATTGCGGCCCCCCATGGCCCAGCGCAGGCCGCTGCCGGCGGGGTAGCGTTGCAGCAGGTACTCGACCACCAGGCGGCCGGTGAAGCCGGTGGCGCCGTGGACGACGAGGTCAAAAGGTTTGGTCATGGTGGGGGCTCCGTCCGTCAAAAGTGCAGGGTCCGGGGGCAGGCAGAAGCTGCCTTGCCCGGAGAGGCCGCCATTCTCTGTGGCCGTGCCTGCTGCCTCTGTCGCGCAGGTGCATGGCGAGGGCCGCGTAGGGCCTGAACAACGGCTTGCTCCCCATTTTCTGAGAAAAAGTATCGCAAAACGATACCAGATGGCCTGCGGGTGGCCACTGTTACGGTTCAATGCAGACACGCAAGTTACGTCTGGGCACCATTCGTTCCGTGTTCAACCAACGCCCTTCGGGCACCACAGCAATGTCCTCTTCTCCCATCGTTGTTCAGCGTGACACCAAGGCCTGGCAGCTGCAGGTGTGGGTCTCGTTCGGCATCGCGGTTTTTCTGTGCGCCGTGGGCCTGGCATGGTTGCCCGGCGAGCAACTGGAGCAGGCGTTCATGGTGATGGGCTATGTGTTCTGCCTCTCGGCCGCGTTTGCGCTGGCCAAGTTTGTGCGGGACAACGAAAGCGCCTCGCGCCGTGGCGGTGGTGACACCCCTCTATGGAAGCTGGTGGTGTGGGGTGGCTTTGCGGTGGCCATGGGCCTGACGGGCTGGGGCCTGCTGAGCATGGACATCAACGTGACCTACAAGGCGTTTCTGGGCGTGGGCTGGCTGTACCTGATCACCACCGCCTTCACGCTGGCCAAGATGCTGCGCGACCGCCACGAGGCCGACCTGCTCGAAGCCCGCCTGCAAGGCCGCCGCGAAGCTGCCCAGGCCGCTGCCCAGAGCAGCAGCGCGAACTGATCGCACCCGGTGTGCGCAGGCGGCAAGCAGCCGCCCTTCTGGACGAATTTCTTTCTGGTTCTTTCTGGTCTTTCGACCCGGTCTGTTCCGCGCCTGGGGTGTGTGGGCGGGCCGTACCCTGAGGAGTGAATGATGATGACTGCCGTGTTTTCTACGTGGGGCTCTGCGGCGCGCCTGCCCCGCGCCCTGCTGGCGGTTGGGGTGGTGTGCGCGGCCCTGGTGGCTGCCGCTCCGGCCCAGGCCCAGAGCGAGGCTTCTGCCGCGCTGTCGCTCTTGCCCGTGGCCTCGGTGGTGGGCACGGCGTCGGTGGCCTCGGCGGCCGCCGGTGCGGTGGTGACGGTGCCGGCGGCGCTGTCGGTGGGCGGCGCGGTGCTGACGGTGCGGACGGTGGAGGCCTCGGCCGTGGGCACGGTGTATTTGCTGGAGCGCGCCTCGGATGGTGCGCAGGTCAGTGTGGAGG
>DATLGV010000669.1:0-3936 GCA_035540275.1 Acidovorax sp.
GTGCCGCAGTCTCCCCCGCCTCGATGTCACCGCCGGGCAACGCCCAGAAAGCGTCGCCCACCACCCGGTGCAGCAGCACGCGGCCTTCGCTCTGGATGACCGCCGCTGCGCGTTGACGCACTTGAAGCGGTCTGGGATGCGGCATGGGGTTCAAGACACAGATCCCGATTGGTTCTTCACTGACATCCTTTGCCCTCCGATATCAAGCCAAAATGGCCTATAGCGCTTATCTCAAAAGCGCAACCAGCTATCAATACAGTAGCAAAAAAAATTCACTGTCCATCCGCAGGCGGCAATAGCAACCCTTGCTGGGCCGCCACCGCTTCGCGCAAAAACGCCCACGTAGCCTGCATGCGGGCCACATGTTTGTTGTCGCCCGGCATGGACATCCAGAAGGTACGCTGAAACCGTGCCACCCCGGGCAGCACGGGCACCAGCGACGGGTCTTGCGCCGCCACAAAGGCGGGCAGCACCGCCAGCCCCGCCCCCACGCGGGCGGCTTCGTACTGGGCCAGGATGCTGGTGCTGCGCAGCGCGAAATGCGCGGGGCGGTGCAGCTCGTCCAGGATCTGCAGCTCCTTGCTGAACAGCAGGTCGTCCACGTAGCTGATGAAGGTGTGGCCCCGCAGGTCATCCGGCGTGTGGATGGGGGCATGGCGCTGCAGGTAGCTGCGCGCCCCATACAGTTGCAGCACGTAGTCGGTGAGCTTGACGACCACCACCGCACCGCGCGCGGGGCGCTCCAGCGAGATGACGATGTCTGCCTCGCGGCGAGACAGGTGCACCAGGCGCGGCAGGGCCAGCAGGTCCACCACCAGGCCCGGGTGGTCCAGCGCAAACCGGGCCAGCTGGGGCGCGAGGATCAGGTTGCCGAAGCCCTCGGTGGTGCCGATGCGGACCAGGCCATGCAGGCCCTGGCGCACTCCGGGCGTGGCGTTTTCTACCGCCAGAAAGGCGGCTTCCATGGCCTCGACCTGGGGCAGCAGTGCACGCCCGGCCTCGGTCAGCCGGTGTCCGCCGGCCTCGCGCGCAAACAGGGCGGAGCCCACTTGCTTTTCGAGCGCCTGCAGGCGGCGCGCCACCGTGGTGTGGTCCACGGCCAGGCGGCGCGCGGCCCCCACCAGCGTGCCAGCGCGGGCCAGTTCCAGAAAGTAGCGCAGGTTGTCCCAGTCCATGGTGTCACCGGGCACGCCGTGCAGCGCGCCCGTCCAGCGGCTCGCTGGGCGCACGGCTGAGCGCGTTGTTGCCCCGCACCAGCGTGCGCAGCATGTCCATGAACACCGCGCGCTGCTCCGGCGCCAGGGGTTCGAGCATGCGCTCTTGCGCGCGCAGCATGCCGGGTTCCACCTCTTCCAGCACACGCTGGCCTTCGGTCGTGAGGGTCAGCAGCCGCACGCGCCGGTCCTCGGGGTGGGCGTTGCGCTGCATCAGCCCGCGCGACTCCAGCCGGTCGATCACGCTGCCAATGGTGGAGGTGTCAAAACCAATGGTGCGCGCCAGCGTGCGCTGGTCGATGCCCGGCTCGCGCCCCACGGCATACAGCGCAGCGTATTGCACGGGCGTGATGCCCGTGGCCTGCGTCTCCTCCAGAAACACGGCCACCGCAATCTGCTGCAGGCGGCGGATATGGAAACCAGGGAGGTTGTCGATCTCTACGGACATGAAAGTTAAGGGTTTTCACCAATCTTGATGCGGATCATTTTAGGCCCTACACTAATCATCAGTGTACTTTTGATACGTACACGGTTTATTGATTCACATCAGCAGTCCAACCCACGGAGACAGCGGCAATGACAGTTTTGAACATTCCCACGGCACCGGTCCTGGTCGCTGGCGGCGGCATCGGTGGCGTGGCGGCAGCATTGGCGCTGGCGCGTCAGGGGTATGCGGTCAAGGTGCTGGAGCAGGCCCCCCAGCTCGGCGAGATCGGCGCGGGCATCCAGCTGGGGCCCAACGCCTTTGCGGCCTTTGATGCCCTGGGCATTGGCGAGCTGGCGCGGGCCCGCGCGGTCTACACCGACGAAATGGTGATGCACGACGCGCTGGACGAACGCCTGGTCGGCCGCATCCCCACCGGCGAGGCCTTTCGCCAGCGCTTTGGCAACCCGTACGCCGTGATCCACCGCGCAGACATCCACACCTCGCTGCTGGAAGGGGCCCAAGCGCACGGCAACATCGAGACACTGACCGGCACCCGCATCGAGCGCGTGGAGCAAACCGGCGACACCGTCACGGTGTACGACCAGCATGGCGTGGCGCACCGGGGCCAGGCCTTGATTGGTGCGGACGGTGTCAAATCCGTCGTGCGGCAGCAATATGTGGGCGACGCCGCCCGCGTGTCGGGCCATGTGGTGTACCGCGCCGTTGTGGAGAAGAACGACTTCCCCGAAGACCTGCGCTGGAACGCTGCCAGCATCTGGGTCGGCCCCAACTACCACCTGGTGCACTACCCGCTGCGTGGCGGCGAGCAGTACAACGTGGTCGTGACCTTCCACAGCCGCGAGCAGGAAGAATGGGGCGTGCGCGAGGGCAGCCGCGAAGAGGTGCAGAGCTACTACCGCGACTGCTGCCCGCGCGCCCGCCAGCTGATCGACATGCCCAAGAGCTGGAAACGCTGGGCCACCGCCGACCGCGAGCCCATCGGCCAGTGGACGTTTGGCCGCGCCACCTTGCTGGGCGATGCCGCCCACCCCACCCTGCAGTACCTGGCACAGGGCGCGTGCATGGCGCTCGAAGATGCGGTGACGCTGGGCGAGGCCCTCAAGCGCTGCCACCAGGACCTCCCCCAGGCGCTGTCGCTGTACGAGCGCTCGCGCATCGCGCGCACGGCACGCGTGGTGCTGTCGGCACGCGAAATGGGCCGCATCTTCCACGCCCAGGGCGTGGAGCGCCTGGTGCGCAACGACCTCTGGAAGGGCCGCAGCCCCGAGCGTTTTTACGACGCGATGGAGTGGCTGTATGGCTGGAAGGTCGACAACTGCCTGGCCGATTGAGCAGGCCGGGCGCCTTGCCCAATCGCTCTTCTCCCCTCCCCCACATTCACCCAAGGAATTCCCATGAGCGCGATGGATCCCGTACCGTCCCCCGTTCGCCTGTCTGCCGTGGCGGCCCATGGCCAGCCCGAGCCCACCCCTGCGCTGGAACAGCTGTACCGCGGTTTTGAGCAGGAAATGCTGGTGCCGCTGTGGACGCAGATCGGCGACCTGATGCCCCCCCATCCGCAGAGCAAGGCCAGTGCCCACCTGTGGCGCTGGGACCGGCTGGTGCCGCTGGCAGATGAGGCAGGCCGCATCGTGCCGGTGGGGCGCGGGGGCGAGCGCCGAGCGATTGCCCTGGCCAACCCGTCCCTGGGCGGGCGGCCGTTTGCCACCCCCACGCTGTGGGCAGCCATCCAGTACCTGATGCCAGGCGAAGACGCGCCCGAACACCGCCACACACAGCACGCGTTCCGCTTCATCGTGGAGGGCGAAGGCGTGTGGACGGTGGTCAATGGCGACTCGGTGCGCATGTCGCGTGGCGACTTCCTGCCCCAGGGCGGGTGGAACTGGCATGCCCACCACAACGCTGCCGACAAGCCCATGGCCTGGATCGACGGGCTGGACATTCCGTTCGCCTACTACACCGAGTCCCAGTTCTTCGAGGTGGGGCGCGACGCCATCAGCCCGGCTGAGCGCATCACGCCCGTGCTCTCACGCTCCGAACGCCTGTGGGCGCATCCGGGCCTGCGCCCGGTGTCGCAACTGCAGGACCAGCCCGTCACGCCGATGCTGGCCTACCGCTGGGTGGACACCGACAAGGCCCTCAACGAACAACTGGCGCTGGAAGCCGAGGGCCACCCGGCCACGCTGAGCCCCGGCCACGCCGCCGTGCGCTACACCAACCCCACCAACGGCCGCGACGTGCTGCCCACCATCCGCTGCGAGATGCACCGCGTGC
>DATLGV010000670.1:0-5117 GCA_035540275.1 Acidovorax sp.
GTTGCCCATGGTCGGCGCCTTGGACAACTGCCTTCTTTCGAGCGGGCATGCGCCCAATGTGGAGACCTGCGCGGGGGCGCGCGACTCCGCGGCAGGTTTGATCGATGGCACGCTCGATGCTCTGGGCCCCACCCGCAGTGCGGATGGCCAGTATGAGGTGGGCTACACGTTGAAAGTGCCTCTCTTGCGGCTCTTTACTCTGGCTTCTGATGGGCGCTGGGTGATTGACGATGCCGCAGCTCGAAGGGTCGCCAACACTATTCATGATTCCGAGCGACCCATGGTCTTGTATCTGTTTTCCACGCACTTCGCGGTTGGCGGTGCGTTGGAGAGGCAACTGGGGGCAGATCCTCGTAACTTGGCCTTCGGTCCCAATGGGCTACCGATGGACAAGGGGCGCTACTACCACCTTGATATCTATCCGTGGAGCGTGGCAAACCTGAACAACGATCTCACCCGCATGCGTGAAATGGCAATGGATGCTGTCCTCGAACAAGTGTGTCTGCTGCCTTCGCGGGATCTCAAGAAAGTTCACGGTGTCACCGTGTTGGGCGAGGTGCACCATCTGTTTCCTGACTTTGAGGCAGGCATGGGTGTGTCGACGGCATATCAGGTGTCTGACTACAGCGACGCGTCGATTCAAGGGTTTCGCGAATTCTTGCGTGCGCGGTTTCATAACGTTCGCGCCCTCAATGAAGCCTTGGATAGCGACTACGGGTCCTTCGATGAAGTGGTGCCTCCCTCGAAGAACATACGCGCGCAACGCTTGTCTCGATACCAGGACCATATAGATTCCTATGCGGCTGGTGTATTGCCCATTGCGGGCTGGGCGCATGTGGCAAGCGACTCTCAAGGCAGTGCCCCGTGGGTCCACATTTTTGTCAACGGGGTTCCGGTAAGGCGGGTGCTTGCGAATCAGGGACGGCAAGACGTCTTGGCAGCCGTCCCCGCGGTGGGGTCGGCTGATGTGGGCTGGCGGTATGACTTGGACTACTCTGCATTTGCGCCCGGGATGCATCGTATTGACGTTGCTCTGGAGCCTGCGGGCGGAGGAAGCATTCAATATTTGTCCGGACGCTGGGTGGGGGTCCTGGGGCGCGACCAGGCAACACCCACTCCGGTGCCGCAGGCTCCATTGCCATCCATGATGGCGAAACAGCCTGGTACAAGTTTTTCGGTCGATACCCCCCCTGACCAGTTATCGTTGTACTACAACCCCTTGGTGAAGCACTGGCATGACTATCGCCAAAAGCAAGTGAGTCAATATTTGAAGCACTTTGCGGGTGTGATCAAGCGTTCCTGTCTGGGCGCAGGGCCCGTGTACACCCACCAGATTGTTCCGTTCACAAACCCGGGGTGGGACGCTACGCGATTTGCCATCGATGACTCCCTGGGGGGCGCGACGGGGATGGCGCTTGGTGTCAGCTTGTACGGACGCGCGACATACGGCCCGGAGGTGATAGATTGGCTGCAATCTCGTCGTGCAAGGGTTGCCGGGAGCGGTGCACATGGGGGTAGTCGTGCCTACGGGGTGACAGAGTTTCACCCGCTGAAGGGACTGTCTGCCTATGAGCTCAATGGGGTTCTCGCCCGCCATCACCATGAGGGTGCGAGATTCATTTCTTTTTTTATGGAGCCGCGCGTCAACGGAAAACTCTTTGATCAGGAGAATAATCTTTTCTCTTTAGATCCTCAAAATGTTGCCTATGGTTCTGATGCGCTTTACGAGGCTATGGCGGAGCTGCTGAGGGCAAGACCAGGCCAAAACCTTTCGAAGGAGGTCATCAAGGCCCCCGCTTTTGCGCAGTGACGATTGGTTTTTTCTGGATTGTTTAATATCCCTTGCGTGTCTCCTGGGTGCGTAGCGGCAGGTTTTCGGGTGGCGGCTCGCTCATGATTCTTTTATCCTTGATAAGTTTTATTGTTGCTACTTTGGCGGCAGGTTTGATCGTGCGCTGGTGCAAAGACCATGCGGCGGTTTACGGCGATGCTATGCCCCAGCGCTTTCACCACGGTAATGTTCCACGGCTGGGTGGGGCGGCTTTGGTTGTGGGTATGGCGTTTAGCTGGGGTTTGGGTGTGGCGCAATCGTCGCAGTGGGGGGATCCCGCGTCGTTGCGCCTCGGGGTCTGGGTGGGCTCATGGCTGGTGGCACTGCTCCCCGCAGTCACCGGTGGCATTGCAGAAGACCTGACCCAGCGCCTGTCGGTGCGCTACCGCCTGACGTTGACCGGGGCCTCGGGTGCGCTGGCGGTGTGGCTGCTGGGCCTCACTCTGCCTCGCATGGGCTGGCCCTGGCTCGATGCCGTGTTGCTGGCGGCCCCCTGGCTTGGCATTGCCATTGTGGTGCTGGCCGTCGCAGGCTTGCCCCACGCCTTCAACATCATTGACGGCTACAACGGGCTGGCGGGGATGGTCGCCTTGATCGTGTGCCTGGCCCTGGCCCATGTGGCGCTGCAGGTGGGCGACCGTGCGCTGGCGGCGCTGCTGGTGTCCACCGCTGCGGCCACCGGGGGGTTTCTGGTCTGGAACTATCCCCGCGGCATGTTGTTTGCCGGCGATGGGGGCGCCTATGTGTGGGGCGTGGTGATTGCCATCGCCAGCATTTCGCTGGTGCAGCGCAATGCGGATGTCTCGCCCTGGTTTCCGATGCTGCTGCTGATCTACCCGGTCTGGGAGACGGTTTTTTCCATCTACCGCAAGGCGGTGCGGGGTGTCTCGCCGGGGGTGGCCGATGCGCTGCATTTTCACCAGCTCATCTACCGCCGCATCGTGCGGGGGGTGTTCCACGACGATGAGTCGCGCCGCGTGCTGATGCGCAACAACCGCACGTCGCCCTATCTGTGGGGCTTTACGCTGCTGACGGTGGTGCCTGCCGTGCTGTTCTGGAACAACACCCCCCTGCTCATGGCGTTTTGCGGGCTGTTTGTGATCAGCTACGTGATGGCCTACCTGGCCATCGTGCGGTTCAAGGTGCCGAACTGGCTGCGCCACTGAAGCCTGCCTGTGTTCGCGCGCCCGGCGAATGCGGCACAATTTGCGCCTCACAGTTTTCTACACCGGATGGCACGCCTCCATGACCGACCTTCTTTCGATTGCCCCGCGCGACAAGGCTGAAATCCTGGCCCAGGCGCTGCCCTACATCCGCAAGTTCCATGGCAAGACCATGGTCATCAAATACGGCGGCAACGCCATGACCGACCCCGCCCTGCAGGCCGACTTTGCCGAGGACGTGGTGCTGCTCAAGCTGGTGGGCATGAACCCCGTGGTGGTGCATGGCGGCGGCCCGCAGATCGAGACGGCGCTGAACCGCCTGGGCAAGAAGGGCGAGTTCATCCAGGGCATGCGCGTGACCGATGCCGAGACCATGGAAGTGGTCGAATGGGTGCTGGCGGGCGAGGTGCAGCAGGACATTGTGGGCCTGATCAACCAGGCCGGTGGCAAGGCCGTGGGCCTGACGGGGCGCGATGGCGGCATGATCCGCGCGCAAAAGCTCAAGATGGTGGACAGCAAGGACCCCACCATCGAGCACGACGTGGGCCAGGTGGGGGACATCGTCTCCATCGACCCCAGCGTGGTCAAGGCGCTGCAGGACGACGCCTTCATCCCCGTCATCAGCCCCATCGGCTTTGGCGAGAACAACGAGAGCTACAACATCAACGCGGACGTGGTGGCCAGCAAGCTGGCCGAGGTGCTCAAGGCCGAAAAGCTCATGCTCTTGACCAATACCCCGGGCGTGCTGGACAAGGCGGGCAACCTGCTGACCGACCTGACGGCGCGGCGCATCGACGAGCTGTTTGCCGACGGCACCATCTCGGGCGGCATGCTGCCCAAGATTGCGGGTGCGCTGGATGCCGCCAAGGCCGGCGTCAACGCGGTGCACATCATCGATGGCCGGGTGCCCCACGCCATGCTGCTCGAAATTCTGACCGAGCAGGCGTACGGCACCATGATCCGATCCCACTGATTCGCAAGAGGGCTTCATGCGCCTGCTCTTGGTCGAAGACGATGTGATGGTGGCCAGCGGCATCAAGCTGGGGCTCACCGATGCAGGCTATGCGGTGGACTGGGTGGGCAGTGGCGAGCGGGCCGAAGAGGTGCTGCGCGCCGAGTCGTTCGATGCGGCCATCATCGACATCGGCCTGCCCGCCATGGATGGCCTGGAGCTGACCCGCCGCCTGCGCCGCCCCGACATGGCAAGCCCTGCCATGCCCGTGCTGATCCTGACCGCGCGCGATGCGCTGCATGACCGGGTGCAGGGACTGGACCTGGGGGCGGACGACTACATGGTCAAGCCGTTCGAGCTGCCCGAGCTGCTGGCGCGCCTGCGGGCCTTGCTGCGCCGGTCTCAGGCGGCAACCACCGCCGTGCTGAGTTTTGGCCCGCTGGAGCTGGACACGGCCGGCCGCCGGGCCAGCATCCGCAACGGCGATGCCGAGCAGGTCATCGAGCTCGGCCCGCGCGAGTGGACGGTGCTCGAATACCTGCTCATCAACGCCCCCAAGCCCGCCAGCAAGGACAAGCTGCTGCAGGCGCTGACGGGCTGGGACAAGGAGATCACGCCCAATGCGGTGGAGGTCTATGTCTCGCGCCTGCGGGGCAAGCTCGAGCCCCATGGCGTGGCGCTGCGGTCCATCCGGGGCTTTGGGTACCGGCTCGAACTGCAGGCCCCCTGACCGGGAATTTTTCGCCCACCCTGCGCCGCCTCGCCATGCTTTGGAAAAACTCCTCCCGGCGGCCCGGCTTGCGCGCGATGACGTCGGATTTGCGCACCCGGCTGCTGCTGATGCTGGTGCTGCCCCTGTGCGTGCTGGCGCTGGTGGGGGTGTGGCTGGACTACCGGTCGGCCGACGAGGCGGCGGGCCAGCATGACCAGCGCCTGGTGCGGCTGCTGCCCGCGCTGGCCGATTCGGTGCTGGCGCCGCCCATCCACGACAACGATCCGCCCCTGCTGCTGCTGGCGCCCCCCATCGAGGATTTTTTGCGCCAGAACGCAGGCTTTGCCGCCTACAGCGTGCGTGACACCACAGGGCGCCTGCTGCTGGGCGAGGACTGGGTACAAGGCGCAGTGCCCACCACCCAGGCCCCCGAGTTCCACAGCGTGGAGTTTGGCGGGG
>DATLGV010000671.1:0-6218 GCA_035540275.1 Acidovorax sp.
GTTCGGGCCCATGCGCAGGCTCATCTGGCGCACGGCTTCTAGGAACGGCAAGGATTCGATGTCGCCCACCGTGCCGCCGATTTCGACGATGGCCACGTCCACCGCGTCCGGCGTGCCGATACCGGCGCCGCGCTTGATGAACTCCTGGATCTCGTTGGTGACGTGGGGGATGACCTGCACGGTCTTGCCCAGGTAGTCGCCGCGGCGTTCCTTCTCCAGCACGGACTGATAGATCTTGCCCGTGGTGAAGTTGTTGGTTTTCTTCATGCGCGTTTCGATGAAACGCTCGTAGTGGCCCAGATCCAGGTCGGTTTCTGCGCCGTCATCGGTCACGAACACCTCGCCGTGCTGGAACGGCGACATGGTGCCCGGGTCTACGTTGATGTAGGGGTCAAGCTTGATGAGGGTGACTTTGAGTCCCCGCGATTCGAGGATCGCGGCAAGGGAGGCTGAGGCGATTCCCTTACCGAGGGAAGACACCACACCGCCGGTGACGAAGACGAATTTGGTCATGTCTGAAGGGGGCCTCTCGCAAGAGGTCTCCTGGTGGTGGGAAATTGGGATTATAGATGGCACCCCGGCGACACCCCCGAGGGCAGGGTCACCCCCGTCTGCTAAATTCGCCCCATGAATGAGCTTGCTGGCAAACACATTGTTCTGGGTCTGAGCGGGGGCGTGGCTTGCTACAAGGCAGCCGATCTGTGCCGCCAGCTCATCAAGGAGGGCGCCACCGTGCAGGTGGTGATGACCGAGGCGGCTGAACAGTTCATCACCCCGGTCACCATGCAGGCCCTGTCAGGCCGCACGGTGTATGGCTCGCAGTGGGATGCCCGCGAGCCCAACAATATGCCCCACATCAATCTGAGCCGCGAGGCGGATGCGATCCTGATCGCGCCTTGCAGCGCCGATTTCATCGCGCGCCTGGTGCAGGGCAGGGCGGACGAGTTGCTCAGCCTGCTGTGCCTGGCGCGCCCCGCGCAGCGCGTGCCCCTGCTGCTGGCCCCCGCCATGAACCGCGAGATGTGGGCCCACCCCGCCACGCAACGCAACCTGACCCAGGTGGCGCAGGATGGTGCGGTGGTGCTGGGTGTGGGCAATGGTGATCAGGCCTGTGGCGAGACGGGGGACGGCCGCATGCTGGAGCCGGTGGAGCTGCTGGACGAGCTGATCGCTTTTTTCACGCCCAAGACCCTTGTGGGCCGGTCGGTGCTTGTCACGGCGGGGCCCACGTTCGAAGCCATTGATCCGGTGCGTGGCATCACCAACCTGTCGAGCGGAAAGATGGGCTTTGCCGTGGCCCGTGCGGCGCGTGAGGCAGGTGCCGATGTCACCCTGGTCGCCGGGCCTGTGCACGTGCCCACGCCACGCGGCGTGCGGCGCGTGAACGTGCAATCGGCGCAGCAGATGCTGGCGGCGGTGGAGCGGCATGTGCAGGCCGCCTCGGTGTTTGTCGCCACTGCCGCCGTGGCCGACTGGCGCCCGGCCCACCATTCCGACCAGAAGATCAAGAAAGACGGCTCGGGCCAGTCCCCATCGCTGGAGTTTGTCGAGAACCCCGACATTCTGGCCACCGTGGCCCGGTCGCCGCATGCGCTGGAAGGTGACCTTTTTTGCGTGGGTTTTGCGGCCGAAAGCCATGACCTGCTGGCCCATGCCACGGCAAAAAGGGCGCGCAAGGGCGTGCCGCTGCTCGTGGGCAATATTGGCCCGGCCACCTTTGGGCAGGACGACAACGCCCTGCTGCTGGTGGATGCCCAGGGCCACCGCGAGCTGCCCCGTGCGTCCAAGCGGGTGCTGGCGCAGCAGCTCGTTGCCGAGATCGCCGCGCGCTTGCCGCCCTTGCTTTCTTGACGGCCACCACCGTGGGGATGTGTGATGACAACTGGTGCCACCAAGCCTGATTGGGACACGCCACCCGATGGCGATTTCGCGGCCTACGTGGAGCGCCTGAGCGCCCAGGCACCCTTGCAAAAAGCCCCCATGGCGCAGATTCCTGCCGCTGCAGGTAGGACGGCCCGGGCGCCCCAGGCCCTGCCGCCCGATCTGCTGCAGGTGATGCGACCGCTGGCAGGTGTATTGCGCACGGTGCGTGCGGTGTTGCTGGTGATGGTGGTGTTGCACGGCGTCGCGCTTTTTCTGCTCGGCCGGGGCTCGCTGCCCGGTCTTGTGGTCATGGGGGCGGTGTGGTGGGGGTTGGGCTGGCTGATGCAATCGGCAGCGCAGATCGGAGGCGCCCAGGCCTCGGGTGGGGGTACAGCGACGCAAGCGTTGCAGGACCGTTTGCGACAAGTGGCGCAGCAGCGCAGCAGTACGGGAATAGGAACAGGAAAGAAGAAACCGTGAAGATTGATGTGAAGATTCTCGATCCGCGCATGGCGGACCAATTGCCCACCTACGCCACGCCCGGTAGCGCGGGGCTGGACCTGCGTGCCTGCCTGGACGCGCCGCTGACCCTGCAGCCCAATGCCTGGCAACTGGTGCCGACGGGCATTGCGATCTATCTGCAGGACCCCGGCTATGCCGCACTGATCCTGCCGCGCTCGGGCCTGGGCCACAAGCATGGCATCGTGCTCGGCAACTTGGTGGGGTTGATCGACAGCGATTACCAGGGGCAGCTCATGGTGAGCGCCTGGAACCGCAGCAACCTGGCCTTTACCCTGGAGCCCATGGAGCGGCTGGCACAGCTCGTGATCGTCCCGGTGGTGCAGGCCCAGTTCAACCTCGTTACCGAGTTTGCGGCCACGCAGCGGGGCGAAGGCGGGTACGGCTCCACCGGCAAGTCCTGACACGCATCTTTGGGAGGATCTGGAGCGCTTGTTGGTTGGGGGTCGGGTTGTAAGACCCCGCTTACGTTTCGACGGGGCTGTTACCGACGTGGCGATGGCCCCTGTGTCTACGCGACGGCATGCTCATGCGTTGTTCCAATCTGCACATGGGCTCTGAGCTTCCATCTGTCGGTCAGCGCCTCCCCGCAACAACTTCAGGAGATTGAAAATGCAATTCACCCGTCCTCTCGCCATCGTTGGCACTGTGGTTCTGGCGGCTTCGCTGGCCGCTTGCGGCCATAGCCGCCCGGCACCTGCTCCGCAATACTCTGGCGGTTATTCGAGCGGCTATCAGACGGCCCCTGCCTATCCCCAGAACCAGGCAGTCACCGAATATGGCCGCATATCCAACATCGAGGTCCTGCAAGGCCGCAGCCAAGGGCAGACATCCGGCGCAGGGGCCGTGGTGGGCGCAGTGGTGGGCGGCGTTCTGGGCAACCAGGTGGGCAAGGGCACCGGCCGTGCCGCAGCGACTGCTGTCGGGGTATTGGGTGGTGCGGTGGCAGGCAACGCCATTGAGGGGCGCAACAGCCAGGAGTCCGTGCAGGGATACCGCTTGTCGGTGCAGCTCGACCAGGGGGGCTACCGTGTGTACGACGTGAGCAGCCCCGGAGACTTGCGCATTGGTGACCGGGTGCGCCTGTACAACGGCCAGATCTCGCGCCTGTAAATAAAGTCAGCGAACAGCCTGACCGAACGAACGGCCACGGGCGCCCTGGAGCGATTCAGGGCGCTCGTGGTGCTTTTGAACAGGTGCTCTCAGTGCAGCAACGAGCTGCCAGGTGCCTGGGGCTGGACGCGGAAGAAGCCGGTTCCGGCCGTGCCGCGTCCGATTTCGTCTTCGGTGGCTTCGCGCACGGCCTGCACCGTCAATTGCAGGCGCAATGCAATGCCTGCGAGCGGGTGGTTGCCGTCGAGCACGATGTGGTCGGGGTAGATCTCGGCCACGGTGTACAGGGCGGTGCGGGGGGCATCGGGGTTGCAGCCTTCGGGCAGGGCCATGCCGTCGAAGGTCATGCCTTCCTCGATGTCGGCGGGGAAGAGGGCGCGGGGTTCCAGAAACAGCAACTGGTCGTTGAAGTCGCCGAAAGCGTCCTCGGGTTCGAGGTGCAGCGCCAGCGTGGCGCCGGGGCCATGGCCCTGCAGGGCCTCTTCGATGCGGGGCAGCAGATCGTCACCGCCGACCAGAAACTCCACGGGCTCGTCGAGCACGTCGAGTTCCTCGCCCAGGGTGTCTTTCAGGGTCCAGGTCAGCGCGACCACACATTGTTGGGTAATTTCCATAGGAGAATTGTCGCAGTTTGACCAACGGCCCCGCAAAAGGGCAACACTTCTTCCATGGACATTCAGCAACCCCTGGCCCTGCTCGGTGGCCTCACTCCCGCGCAATTCATGCGCCGCCACTGGCAGAAGAAGCCCTTGCTGGTGCGCCAGGCCATCCCGCAGTTCGCACCGCCGGTGCTGCGGGCCGAGCTGTTTGCGCTGGCCTCCCAAGAAGGGGTGGAGTCGCGTCTGGTGCAGCTGGTCAAAGGTGCCTGGAAGCTGCGCCACGGGCCCTTCAGCCGCCGTGCGCTGCCCGCCTTGCAGCAGCCCGACTGGACGCTGCTCGTACAGGGCGTCGATCTGCACAACGACGCGGTGCATGCGCTGATGCAGCAGTTCCGTTTTGTGCCCGAAGCCCGGCTGGACGACCTCATGATCAGCTACGCCAGCAACGGTGGGGGCGTAGGGCCCCATTTCGACAGTTATGACGTCTTTTTGCTGCAGGCGCACGGCAAGCGGCGCTGGCGCATCGGGCGCCAAAAAGACCTGTCGCTGCGCGACGGCATTCCTTTGAAGATATTGGCCCAGTTTGAGCCCGAAGAAGAGTTTGTGCTGGAGCCGGGCGACATGCTGTATCTGCCCCCGCGCTATGCCCACGACGGTATCGCCGAAGGCGAGTGCATGACCTACTCCATCGGTTTTCGCGCTCCGGCCCGCGCCGAACTGGCGCAGGAGTTGCTGGTGCGTCTGGCGGAAGATGCCGGGGACGACGACCACCCATTGCTCTATCGCGATGCAGGGCAGGACGCGGTGGCGCAGCCGGCGCATATTCCTGCCGGGCTGCAGGACTTTGCGCGTGAGGCGCTGTCGCGTGCGCTGGCCCAGCCTCTGGTGCTGGAGCGCGCGCTGGGCGAGTACCTGACCGAGCCCAAGCCCAGCGTATGGTTTGAGCCGGGCGACACCCGGGTGATGCTGGAAGGGGTGCGGCTGGATCGCAAGAGCCGCATGATGTACGACGCACAGCACATCTTCATCAACGGTGAAAGCTACCGCGCCGCCGGGCGCGACGCCACGCTGATGCGACGCCTGGCGGATGCGCGCCAACTGTCGGCGCGAGAGTTGGCCCGCGCCAGCGACGACGCGCTGGAGCTGCTCTCGTCGTGGTGTGATGCAGGCTGGGCCCATGTCTGGACCGGCCGGGACTGACCGGGAGCTGGTGATGAACGACATGGCCGCCCCTTCCGCCGAGCCCTTGCGTGATCTGCCCACCGGGCGATTCAGCGGGCGCGAGGCGTTTCAGCAACTGGTGCGCGATGCCATTGCGACGGCGGCGCGGGATGGCTGGCAGGAGATCTTCGTCAGCGACGCCCATTTTCATGACTGGCCCTTGGGTGAGCGCGCGGTGGTCGAGGCCTTGCAGAACTGGGCCCGCAGCGGCAGGCGCTTTACGATGCTGGCCTGCAGCTATGACGATGTGATCCGCCGCCATGCGCGGTTTGTGCGCTGGCGCGGCACATGGGACCACATCATCACCTGCCGCCGCAGCCCGGCAGCCGATCCGCTGGACCTGCCGAGTGCCTTGTGGTCGCCGCACTGGGTTCTGCACCGGCTCGATCCGGAGCGCTGCGTGGGGGTCACCGGCAGCGAGGCAGACCGCAGGGTGCTGCTGCGTGAGACGCTGAACGAGTGGGTGCGCAGCAAGAGCGCCCCGGGGTTTCCGTCGACCACGCTGGGTTTGTAGCCACGGGGCCCACCGGGGCAGCCATCGTTCAAGCTATTGTTCGATGGATGTGACGAGCAGGCATGCCTCTGGGGCGTACTGTGCAAAGTCAAGCTGGCGTAAAGCTTTCGTCAGTGTTAGTCAGTATTGACTAAATACCAATATAATCTGCGGCTGTGCCCAAAAAGGTGCAACCAAGTGCATGGTGCCAATGCGTGCATGGGCTCAGGAAGCCTGACGCCGTGGCTTTTCAAGATTCTGTCTGTCCAAATAGGAAAATCCAAATGAAGAACTCCCTCGTTCTGGCCGCCCTGATCGCTGCTGCTGCACTCGCCGCCTGTGGCAAGAAGGAAGAACCCGCTCCAGCACCCGCCCCCGCTCCTGTGGAAGCCCCTGCCGCAGCCCCTGCT
>DATLGV010000672.1:0-2742 GCA_035540275.1 Acidovorax sp.
TGGCCTCCAGCTACGTGTGCGACCTGAAGGTGGGCGACAAGGTGCAGGTGGTGGGGCCTTTCGGCAGCAGCTTCCTCATGCCCAACCACCCGCGATCGCACATCGTGATGATCTGCACCGGCACCGGCAGCGCTCCCATGCGCGCCATGACCGAATGGCGGCGCAGGCTGCGCAACAGCGGCAAGTTTGAAGGTGGCAAGCTCCTGCTGTTCTTTGGTGCACGCACGCAGCAGGAACTGCCCTACTTCGGCCCGCTGCAAAGCCTGCCCAAGGATTTCATCGACATCAACCTGGCTTTCTCCCGCACCCCTGGGCAGCCCAAGCGCTACGTGCAAGATCTGATGCGCGAACGCGCCGCCGACCTGCTGGCCCTGCTGCGCGACGACAACAGCCACTTCTACGTCTGCGGCCTCAAGGGCATGGAAGAAGGCGTGGTGATGGCACTGCGCGACATTGCGCAAGAGGCAGGGCTGAGCTGGGAGGCCCTGGGCGGGACGCTGCAGCGCGAAGGCCGACTGCATCTGGAGACCTACTGAGGCCGCAATGGCCTCAGCCTGAGGACTTGCTCTCATTCAAGCCCTGGAGCCTCCAAAAGGCCCACCGGCCGGGCCTCTGGGCGCTACATGGCGCCCTTTCCCTCATGTAACAGCTGCAACGCCGGACGCAGACCGGCCGACCGGCCTTGCGTTCCTGCGAAAATAGCAGGCTTTGCCTACGGGGACCCGTTCCCCCCTGCACGCGCCGCCGGACCATCCCGCTCGGCCGTGCCCACCCAGTGCACAGCCTTCACGGGATGACCCAACACCACCGACTCAACAGCTCACCCCTCGTGGTCCTGCTCCAGCAATGGACGCGGGACGCCAGCGAGCGGGCCGCGCGTGCGGTGCCCGCCGTCAAGCCCCCCGATGTGGCAGAGCAGCTGAGCCAATGGCTGGGAACCGTGGACGCCGTCCAGCTCAGCCGGGCGCTGCACGCGATCGAGACCCTGCCATCTCAGGCAGCCAGTGCACAACGCCCACCCGTGGTGCTGAACATGACGGCACTCAGCGGCCTGGTAGCGAAGGTTCGGGCCGATCTGGAAGGCCGGCTGACCACCAGGCCCGCTGCGCCCAAGCCACTTCGGGCCCGGGCGGACAACACGCCCGTGGAACGGCCCGACCCGATGGTGGAGACGGATTTCGCCACCCATGCGCCACGCTATCTGGACCTGCAAAAGCAGATGGAGCTGCGGCTGCAGCCCCTGAGGGCGCAAGTGCGCCAGGCGATCGCACAGGGTACCCCCAGGTTGCGCCAGGTAGCGGCGCTGGACGCCGTCATGGAGCACATGCTGGCACCGCGCGAGCAACGGCTGTGGGCCTTGCTCCCCGCGCACCTGGAGCGCCGCCTGGCGCACCGCCACCGGCAACACCAGCACCGGCTGACCGCCCAGGGGCTGACCGATGAGCCTGCGCGCTGGCGGCAGGCAGGAGGCTGGCTGTGGGCCTTCGAACGCGACATGCAGGCCCTGCTCACCGCAGAGCTGCAAACGCGCATGGAACCGATCACGGGACTGCTGGAAGCGGCCCAGAACGACACAACAGGACAACAGGAATGAACCAAAGTGTGATGACAGCCATCTTCGCCACAGGCCTCGCGGCCGCTGGCTGGGTGGGCTGGGGTTTTATAGGCCACAGCCCGCTGGCACTGGCCATGACGGTGATGATCGCCGCCACCTACCTGCTGGGAGCCTGGGAGCTGATGCGCTATCGCGCGGCCACCGCCTCGCTGACGCGCGCGCTAGAGGCCCATCAAGAGCCCCCTGCGCTGGAGGCCTGGCTGGAAAGCGTGGACCCGGCACTGCGCCACCCGGTTCGGCAACGCATCGAAGGCGAGCGAGTGGCCTTGCCTGGCCCCGCGCTCACGCCCTACCTGGTAGGGCTGCTGGTGATGCTGGGCATGCTGGGCACCTTCGTGGGCATGGTGGTGACGTTCCACGGCGCCGTTTTCGCCCTGGAGGCCTCAGGCAACCTCGAATCCATCCGCAACGCGCTGGCGGCACCCATCAAGGGACTGGGCCTGTCGTTTGGCACATCCGTCGCGGGGGTGGCTACCTCGGCCGCGCTGGGCCTGTTGTCCGCCCTGAGCCGCCGGGAAAGGCTGCAGGCAGTCCGCCAGCTGGATGCGCGCATCCCCACGCTGTTCCGTACCTTCTCGTCCACCCAACGGCGTGAGGACACCCTGCAGGCCCTGCAAGCACAGGCCCAGGCCCTGCCGCTGATTGCCGACCGCCTGCAAGCCTTGATGGAGGGGATGGAGCGCCGCCACAGCCAGCTCAACGACCAGCTGCTGGCGCAACAGCAGGGCTTTCACCAAGAGACCTCTGCCGCCTACACCCAACTGGCGCAGGCCGTGGGCACATCGCTGCAAGACAGCCTGAGCACCAGCGCCCAGCAGGCCACTGCCGCCATGCGCCCGGTGGTCGAACAGGCCATGGCGGCGCTGGCACAAGAGTCCCAGCGCACCCACGAGCGCCTGCGAGAACACACAGGCCAGCAGCTGCAAAACCTCAGCGCGCAATGGGAGGGCACCGCGCGCAAGGTGGCCGACACCTGGGCCCAGGCGCTCGACCAGCAGACGAGCACGCAGGGCGCGCTGGCAACGCAGTTCGAGGGCGCATTGCAAACACTCACGCAGGCTTTTGACGATCGCTCGAAAACCCTGGTGGATTCCCTGCACGCATCAGCCGCACAGCAACAGGCCGCC
>DATLGV010000673.1:0-3667 GCA_035540275.1 Acidovorax sp.
GGACAAGGCGCATTGAGGGGCGCAAAGACCGCCCCAAAACGCGGGGGCCGCACCCGACCGGGAGAGCTGGAAAACGGCCTCCGGAGGGCTTTGCGCCCCTCAATGCGCCTTGTCCCAGTTCGCCCCCACCCCCACCTCCGCCAGCAACGGCACCTTCAGCGCCGCCACCTCGGCCATCAGGCGCGGGATGTGGGTCTTGAGCCAGTCCACCTCGCCCTCGGGCAGCTCGAACACCAGTTCGTCGTGCACCTGCATGATCATCTGGATGCCGGGCTTATGGGCGTCCAGCTCTTTTTGCACGGCCACCATGGCCAGCTTGATGAGGTCGGCCGCTGTGCCCTGCATGGGCGCGTTGATGGCGGCGCGCTCGGCCCCGGCGCGGCGGGGGCCGTTGGGTGAGTTGATCTCGGGCAGGTACAGGCGGCGGCCGAACACGGTTTCGACATAGCCCATGGATTTGGCGGCGGCCTTGGTGTCGTCCATGTACTGCTTCACACCGGGGTAGCGCTGGAAGTATTTGTCGATGTAGGCGGCTGCGGCCTTGGTTTCGATACCCAGGTTCTTGGCAAGACCAAAGCTGCTCATGCCGTAGATGAGGCCGAAGTTGATGACCTTGGCGTAGCGGCGTTGCTCGCTGGTGACTTGCTCTACCTCTACCCCAAACACTTCGGCAGCGGTGGCGCGGTGCACGTCCAGCCCGGCGTGGAAGGCGTGCAGCAGCGAGTGGTCGCCGCTCAGGTGGGCCATGATGCGCAGCTCGATCTGGGAGTAGTCAGCACTCGCAATCACGCGGCCTGCAGGGGCCACAAAGGCTTCGCGCACGCGGCGGCCTTCGGGGGTGCGGATGGGGATGTTCTGCAGGTTGGGGTCGTTGCTGGACAGGCGCCCCGTGACGGCCACGGCCTGCGCGTAGTGCGTGTGCACGCGGCCGGTGCGCGGCAGGGCCAGCTGGGCGAGCTTGTCGGTGTAGGTGCCTTTGAGCTTGACCAAGCTGCGGTGTTCCAGCAGCTTGGCGGGCAGGGGGTAGTCCTCGGCCAGCTTTTCCAGCACTTCTTCGTCGGTGCTGCGCGCGCCGGTGGCGGTTTTCTTCACCACGGGCATGCCCAGCTTGTCGAAGAAGATTTCGCCCAGCTGCTTGGGGCTGCTCAGGTTGAAGGGCTGGCCTGCAATGTCGTATGCCTCGGTTTCGAGCTGCAGGATGCGCTGGCCCAGCTCGTGGCTTTGCGCGGCCAGCGTGGGCGCGTCGATGAGCACGCCGTTGCGTTCGACGCGGTACAGGGCCTCGCTGCTGGCGATCTCCAGCTCATAGATAAAGCGCAGCTTGTCGTCGGCCTGCAGCAGGGGCCACAGGGCGTTGTGCACGTCCAGCGTCTGGTCGGAGTCTTCGCACGAGTAGGCGGCAGCCTTGTCCACCGGCACTTGCGCAAACGGGATCTGGTGCGCGCCTTTGCCGCACAGGTCTTCGTAGGTGATGCCTTTGCGGCCCGTGTGGCGCTCGGCCAGGCTGGTCAGGTTGTGGGGCTTGTGCACCTCTAGCACGTAGCTTTGCAGCATGGTGTCGTGCGCGTAACCCTGCACCTCGATGCCGTGGTTGGAGAACACATGGCGGTCGTACTTGATGTGCTGGCCCAGCTTGGGGTGTTTGGCGTCTTGCAGCCAGGGCTTGAGGCGGGCGAGCACTTCATCCAGCGGCAGTTGCGCGGGGGCGTCGGGCCCTTCGTGCCGCAGGGGGATGTAGGCGGCTTCGCCGGGCTGCACGCTGAAGCTGATGCCGACGATTTGCGCACGCATTTCGTCGAGGGAGTCGGTCTCGGTGTCGATGGCCGTGAGCGGAGCCTTGTGCAGGCGCTCCAGCCACTGGTCAAAGTCGGTCCAGTTGAGGATGGTGTCGTACACCACCGTGCGATGCTGGGCTTCTTCGGCCACGATGCTGGCGGAGTGGTCGGCAAACAGGTCGCCGCTTTGGCCGGGCATGGCGACGGTGGGGGCTGTGCTGGCGGTGGCCGCGCCGCCCTTGAGCGCGCTGGCCAGGCCCTTGAAACCGTACTTTTCGTAAAACGGCAGCAAGCCGGCGTTGTCGGGCGCGTCCAGTGTGATGTCGTCAAACACGGGCAGGCCGGGGATGTAATCGGCCAGCGCGCAGTCGGTCTTCATGGTGACCAGCTGACGGCTCAAGGCCAGCTGGCCGCTTGCAATGGCCTCGCGCAGGTTGTTGCCCGCCACGCCCTTGATGGCGTCGGCGTTGGCAATCAGGTTGTCGAGCGAGCCATATTCTTCCAGCCACTTGGCGGCCGTCTTGGGGCCCACCTTGGTCACGCCGGGCACGTTGTCCACGGTGTCGCCCACCAGGGCCTGGTAGTCCACCATCAGCGCAGGCGGCACGCCAAACTCGGCCGTCACGCCCGCCACGTCGCGGCGCTTGCCGCTCATGGTGTCGATGATGGTGATGTGCTCGTTGACCAGCTGGCTCAAGTCTTTGTCGCCGCTGGACACAATCACTTCAATGCCCTGCGCGGCGGCCGTGTGGGCCAGGGTGGCGATCACGTCGTCGGCCTCCACACCGGGCACCGCCACCACCTTCCAGCCCAGCAGGTCCACCACCTGGTGGATGGGCTCGATCTGGCTGCGCAGGTCGTCGGGCATGGGCGAACGCGTGGCCTTGTATTCGGTGTACAGGGCGTCGCGGAAGGTGGGGCCCGAGGCGTCGAACACGCAGACGGCGTAGTCGGCCACCACCTCCTTGCGCAGGGCCTGCATCATGTTGATCATGCCGCGTATGGCACCGGTGGCAGGGCTGGTGGGGTCGCCCGGCACGGCCCGCAGGTCGGGCATGGCGTGGAAGGCGCGGTACAGGTAGCTGGAGCCGTCCACCAGCACCAGGGTCTTTTTGTTGCTCATCCGACAATTGTGCACGGGCAGGCCGCACCAGGGCGGCTGACAGGCGGCGCTCTACAATCGCCCGATGCGCGCTGTTCAACTTCTCCTGCTGCTGGGCATGGCCTGCGGCAATGCCCTGGCCCAAACCCCGCCCACTGCCCCCGCCACTGCTGCGGGCACCAGCCACCAGCGCGAGGCGCTGCCTGATCCCGAGCCCCTGTCTGGCCGCACCAACCAGCGCACCGAGCGCATCCAGATCGAAGACGCAGGCAGCCGTGTGGACGAGCTGCGGGTGGGTGGGCAAACCCAGAACATCTCGGTGCAGCCCAAGGCCGGCAACCTGCCGGGCTACGAAGTGCAGTCGCCCGATGGCGCACGCAGCCGCGTGGGCAGCCACAACGGCGCGGAGACCACCACGGCGCCCCGCGTCTGGAACGTGTTCAAGTTCTGACCCGCGACAGCCGGCGGGCACGCACTGCGCTGCGATGCGCCTTGTGAGTTTCCTCTCGCCGCCTGTTGTTCCGCTCCGCCTCCTTCCCCTTCTCTTCTCATTACTCCGATCCCCTGAGCGATGGCCGTTTTTACCGAAGTCTCCAATCCCGAGGCGCGCGAGTTGCTGCGCCGTTTGCAACTGGGCGAGCTGGTGGAGCTGCGCGGCATTGAGGGTGGCATCGAGAACACCAACTACTTTCTGACCAGCGACCAGGGTGAGTTCGTGCTGACGCTGTTCGAGCGCCTGACGGCCGAGCAGCTGCCGTTCTACCTGTACCTGATGAAGCACCTGGCGCAC
>DATLGV010000674.1:0-2765 GCA_035540275.1 Acidovorax sp.
ATTCAGTGTTGGTGGAGTCGATGGTGGGCAGCACCTCCACAGTGAAGCCCGGCAGCAGTGGCGACACCGCCTCCCAGATGGCCTCGGCGGGCCAGCGAATGGGGGATGTGGCGCTCACTGGCTGCGGCCCCGCGGCGTGGCCTTCTGGGGTGCCTTGGCGGCCTTCTTGGCCTTGGCAGAAGAAGGCTTGGACGGTGGCAGCGGCACCGGCGGTGCCCAGCCACGCTTGGGCGCCAGCAGCGTGCCCCGGCAGTTGGGGCTGCCGCACCAGCAGGGGTATTCGGCCTTGAGCTTGGGGGTGTAGCGCTCTTCGATGATCAGGCCGTAGTCGTAGTTGAGCTCTTCGCCCGCCTGGATGTTGCGCAGCGCGGTGATGAAAATGCGGCCGTCCCGCTCGTCGGCGTAGCAGTTGGGGTTGCAGCTGTGGTTGATCCAGCGCGACGAATTGCCGCCGAACTTTGCGTCGATCACATGGTCTTCATCCACATGGAAGTAGAACGTGTGGTTGGGCTGCAGGGGGTCGTGCGGGTGCCGGTCCTGCGCTTCCTGCCAGCCAATCACTTCACCCGTGTATTCGACAAGGACTTCGCCCTCTGCAATATCCTGCACCGCAAAAACGCCCTTGCCATGGACGCCCGAGCGCCGGGTCTGGATGCGACGCCCCTGCGCGGGGGTCGGGGTTGCAGGCGGTGCGGTGCGGGGCATGGCAAAAACTCTGTTAACTTGAAGATGCACACATGCGCGTGCGCGTGCACGCGTGAGGCAACGGATTGTAGAAGCGACCGGCCGGATGCCGGACAGCCAGACTGGCGAGAAACCAAAAAATGACCAAGACCCTGGTAATTGCAGAAAAACCCTCGGTGGCGCAAGACATCGTGCGCGCCCTGACGCCCGTGGCGGGCAAGTTCGACAAGCACGAAGACCATTTCGAGAACGACCGCTACGTGGTCACCAGCGCCGTGGGCCACCTGGTGGAGATCCAGGCCCCCGAGCAGTTTGACGTGAAGCGCGGCAAGTGGAGCTTTGCGCACCTGCCCGTGATTCCGCCGTATTTCGATCTGAAGCCCGTGGACAAGACCAAGAGCCGCCTGAACGCGGTGGTCAAGCAGGCCAAGCGCAAGGACGTGACCGAACTCATCAACGCCTGCGACGCGGGCCGCGAAGGGGAACTGATCTTCCGCCTGATCGAGCAGTACGCTGGCGGCAGCAAGCCGCTGGGCAAACCCGTCAAGCGCCTGTGGCTGCAGTCCATGACGCCCCAGGCCATCCGCGACGGTTTCAGCGCCCTGCGCACCGAGCAGCAGATGGCCGGCCTGGCCAGCGCGGCGCGCAGCCGCTCCGAGGCCGACTGGCTGGTGGGCATCAACGGCACGCGCGCCATGACGGCGTTCAACTCGCGCGACGGCGGGTTCTTCCTGACCACCGTGGGCCGGGTGCAGACGCCCACGCTGTCGCTGGTGGTGGAGCGTGAGGAAAAGATCCGCAAGTTCGTGAGCCGCGACTACTGGGAAATCCACGCCACCTTTGGCGCCCAGGCGGGCGAGTACCCCGCCAAGTGGTTCGACCCCAAGTGGAAGAAGGGCGAGGATGCCGAGGCCAAAGCCGACCGCGTGTGGTCTGCCGCCGAAGCCCAGGCCATTGCCAACGCCGTGCGCGGCCAGCAGGCCACCGTCACCGAAGAGAGCAAGCCCACCACCCAGGCATCGCCCCTGCTGTTCGACCTGACCAGCCTGCAGCGGGAGGCCAACGGCAAGTTCGGCTTTTCTGCCAAGACCACGCTGGCCCTGGCGCAAAGCCTGTACGAACGCCACAAGGCGCTGACTTACCCACGGACCGACTCGCGCGCGCTGCCCGAAGACTATTTGCCCGTGGCCAAACAGACGTTCGAGATGCTGGCCGACAGCGGCATGCGCCACCTGGCGCCGCACGCGCTCACGGCGCTGAACAACAACTACATCCGCCCGTCCAAGCGCATCTTCGACAACAGCAAGGTCAGCGACCACTTTGCCATCATCCCCACCACGCAAGCCCCATCAGGCCTGAGCGAAGCCGAACAGAAGCTGTACGACCTGGTGGTGCGCCGTTTCATGGCGGTGTTCTTCCCGAGCGCCGAGTACACCGTCACCACGCGTATTTCCACCGTGGCCCCGCACAGCTTCAAGACCGAAGGCAAGGTGCTGGTCAAGCCGGGCTGGCTGGCCATCTACGGCAAGGAAGCGGCCGACGAAGTGGAAGGCGGCAAGGACGGCGACAAGGGCCAGAACCTCGTGGCTGTGCAGCCCGGCGAGAAGGTCAACACCCTGCAGGTGGACCCCAAGGGCCTCAAGACCAAGCCGCCCGCCCGCTACTCTGAAGCCACGCTGCTGGGCGCCATGGAAAGCGCGGGCAAGCAGATCGACGACGACGAGCTGCGCGAGGCCATGCAAGAGAAAGGGCTGGGCACCCCCGCCACACGCGCGGCCATCATCGAAGGCCTGCTGACCGAAAAGTACATGCTGCGCGAAGGCCGCGAGATCATCCCCACGGCCAAGGCGTTTCAGCTCATGACACTGCTGCGCGGGCTGGAGGTGGAAGAGCTCTGCCGCGCCGAACTCACGGGTGAGTGGGAGTACAAGCTCTCGCAGATGGAAAAGGGCCAGCTCAGCCGCGAAGCCTTCATGCAAGAGATTGCCGCCATGACCGAGCGCATGGTGAAAAAGGCCAAGGAATACGACCGCGACACCATCCCCGGCGACTACGCGACGCTGGGGGCGCCCTGCCCGAAC
>DATLGV010000675.1:0-3096 GCA_035540275.1 Acidovorax sp.
GTGCAGGCCCTGTGACGCTGATGAACTGCGACAACCTGCGGCACAACGGCGAGCGCTCGCGCAGCGGGCTGCTGCAGTTCATCGATGCGCTGGGCGATGCGCAGTTGAAAGCCTGGGTGGAGCAGAACACCACGAGTCCCAACGCCATGGTGGACCGCATCACGCCGCGCCCCACGCCCGACGTGGCCGAGCGCGTGAAGGCCGCGACCGGCTGGGACGACCAGGCCGCGCTCATGGGCGAGAGCTTCATCCAGTGGGTGATCGAGGACGACTTCATTGCCGGCCGCCCCGCGTGGGAGACGGTCGGTGTCGAGATGGTGCAGTCCGTGCAGGCGCATGAGGAGGCCAAGATCCGCCTGCTCAACGCCACCCACAGCTGCATTGCCTGGGCGGGCACGCTGGCGGGCTACCAGTACATCCACCAAGGCACGCACGATGCGGCCATTCGCCAGATGGCGTACGACTACGTGACCGACGATGCGATCCCCGTTTTGCTGCCGTGCCCCATCGACCTGGAGCGTTACCGCGACGTGGTGCTGGACCGGTTTGGCAACCCCGCCATTGCCGACACGAACCAGCGCGTGGCCATGGACGCGTTCTCCAAGATCCCCGGCATGATCGCGCCCACCATCCGCGACAAGTTGGCGCGCAATGCATCGTTCGACAGCGTGGCCCTGCTGCCCGCGCTGTTCCTGGCCTACCTGCAGCGCTGGCATGCGGGGCAGATCCCTTACACCTACCAGGACCAGGCCATGGACCCGGCCGCGGCACATGCCATCTGCGAGGCCGCCGTCCCGGTCGCCGCCTTCGCGGCCGACACGACCCTGTGGGGCGAGATGGCCAGCCACCCTCGGCTGGTGGATGCCCTGCGCAAAGCCTATGCCCGCGTGCTGGCCTTTGTGGCGCAGCGGACAGGCGCCTGATGCTGGTGTAACTTCGGCCCACACACCGCCATGACCGTGAAAACGCCCACCGCCCCGCGCCAGACCAAGCCCGAGCTGGAGCACGACTATGTGCGCTCGCCCGCGCTGGGCTACGAGCCGCCCGAGACGGCGGGCTTCATCCGCTGCCTGTCACACGGCTTTCCTACGCCGCTGGCGCGCTGGCACCACCACGACGAGTACGAGCTGCACCTGATCACGGCCACCTCGGGCAAGGTGTTTGTGGGCGACTGGATCGGGCAGTTCCAGCCCGGCCACCTGGTGCTGACGGGCCCGCGCCTGCCGCACAACTGGATCAGCATGGATTTGCCCGAAGGCGGCGTGCCGCTGCGCGATCTGGTGATCCAGTTCTCGCACGCTCCGCTGGTGGCCAGCAGCGAGAGCATTCCTGAGCTGCGCGAGGTGCTGCCCCTGCTGGAGCGCGCGCGCCATGGCATCGAGTTCTTTGGCATGGAGGCGCAGGCGCAAGAGCACTGGCACCGCATCAAGGCGCGCCAGGGCCTGGCACGGTTCGGCGCGTTTTGCGAGTTTCTGAGCGATCTGGCCCGTTGCACCGACTTTCGCCTGCTGTCGAGCACGCAGCTGCAAAGCGAAGACGACGACGCACAGCTCGACCAGATCAACGCCATCGTGAGCCGCATCACCGACCACCTGGCCGAGCCCTTGTCGGCCGCCGACCTGGCGCAGGAGCTGGGCATGACGGAGAGCCGCTTCTCGCGCTTCTTCCGCCGCGCCACGGGCAACACCTTCACCGACTTCGTGAACCTGGTGCGCGTGAACCGCGCGTGCCAGCTGCTGATGGAGACCGAGCGCTACATCATGCACATTGCCTACGACGTGGGTTTCAACAACATGGCCAACTTCAACCGCCGCTTTCTGGACATCAAGGGCATGACGCCGAGTGAATTCCGCAAGCAGGGCGCCGGAAGGTTTGGAAAGACCTCCTGAGACAGGAGGTGGTCCGCTCGCCGAGAAGGGTCGGGACGTCCTCCCCGCTGGGTATCCCTTGTTGCAGCCCTCGGCATGCAGCTCGCAAGACGCAAGGCACGGGACCATGGCTTTCACTGTGAACCACTGACATCTGTTCAACACCCATGTACCTCGGAATCGATTTGGGCACCTCGGGTGTCAAGCTCCTGCTGCTCGACGATGCACGAGCCCTGGTCGTCACGGCCGATGCTGCCGTGCCCCAGCACCGTCCCCAGCCCACCTGGAGCGAGCAACACCCGGCCGACTGGTGGGCGGCGGTGGAAGCCGCCGTGGCGCAGCTGCGCGCACAGGCTCCCGCTGCGTGGGCGCGGGTGCGGGGCATCGGCCTCTCGGGCCACATGCACGGCGCCGTGGTGCTGGGCGCGCAAGGCCAGGTGCTGCGCCCGGCCATTTTGTGGAACGACGGCCGAGCCAGCGCCGAATGTGCGCAGCTGGAGGCCGCCGTGCCCACATCCCGCCAGATCACCGGCAACCTTGCCATGCCCGGCTTCACCGCGCCCAAGCTGCTGTGGCTGCGCACGCACGAGCCCGCCGTGTTCGACCAGATCCGCACCGTGCTGCTGCCCAAGGACTGGCTGCGCCTGCAGCTCACCGGCGAAGCGGTGAGCGACATGTCTGACGCATCGGGCACGCTGTGGCTGGATGTGCAGGCCCGCGCCTGGAGCCCTGTGATGCTGCAGGCCTGCGGGCTCGATACATCGCACATGCCTGCGCTGGCCGAGGGCAGTGCGCCCACGGGCATGCTGCGCAGTGATGTGGCACGCCGCTGGGGGCTCGGTGAAGGTATCGTCGTGGCTGCTGGCGCGGGCGACAACGCCGCGAGTGCCGTGGGGGTGGGCGCCCGCACTGCAGGGCAGGGCTTTGTGTCGCTGGGCACCTCGGGCGTGGTCTTTCGGGTGACGGACGCTTTTGCGCCCGCCACCGAGCGTGCCGTGCACGCCTTTTCCCATGCGCTGCCGCAGCGCTGGCACCACATGTCGGTCATGCTCAGCGCCGCCAGTGCGTTTGGCTGGGTCACACGGCTCACGGGGCGCGGCGACGAGGCGCACCTGTCGGACGCTGTGGGCACCCTCAGCACCAGCCGCCAGGCGCAGGCGCCGCTGTTTTTGCCGTACCTGAGTGGCGAGCGCACCCCGCACAACAACGCGGCCGCCACGGGTGTCTT
>DATLGV010000676.1:0-1504 GCA_035540275.1 Acidovorax sp.
GTGTGGATTGCCTCGCGCAGCCGCACCAGCGCCGAGGCCCTGGCTGCGCAGGTGCAGGCCCTGGGCGCCCAGGCGCGGGTAGTGGCCGATGCCGACGCTGCAGTGCCCCACTGCCCGCTGATCGCCACCTGCACCACCGCCAGCGCGGTGGCGCTGAGTGCCCTGCCCCGGTCCGACGCCCTGGTGGCGGCCGTGGGAGCCTTCACCCCGGGCATGGCCGAATTGGCACCCGGCCTGTGCCAGCATGTGGCGCGGCAGGGGCACATCGTGGTGGACACGAGCGATGCACTGCACGAGGCCGGCGACCTGCTGCAGGCGGGGCTGGACGTGGCCGCGCTGCCCACGCTGGGCGACTGGGTGCGCAGCCACAGCACCACAGCCCCCCTGCGCCCCAAGGGCCTCCCCCAAGGACCGGTGCTGTTCAAGAGCTGTGGCTGGGCAGGCTGGGACCTGGCAGCCGCCCGGCTTGCGCTGCGCCACGCCGGACAGCCACCGGCTGCGATGGAGTCCTTGACGTCCCACTCCGCATGAGGCCCCTGCCCCGCTTTTCAGACCACAGCCTGCGCATGCAGATCGCGCTGGTGTTTGGCGCGCTGGTGGTGGGCCTGTCGGTGTTGCTGTCGCTCGGGTTTGGCGAACTGCTCAAGCACCGCATCCAGCGCGATGCAGGCAGCTCCCTGCAGAGGGTGGCCGAAAACGCCGGCAAGCTCCTGGCCCTGGGCCTCATGCAGCGCAGCCTGGAGGCCGAGGTGATGGCCAGCGCCGAAGTGGTCTGGTCCAAGGGGCTCGACTCTGCCGAAGCGCAGCACATGCTGGCCCGCAGCCAGGCCATGCAGCCCACCAATGTATGGATTGGTGTGGCCGATGCCCAGGGGGTGGTGCGCAATGCCACGAACGGCCTGCTGGTGGGACAGAGTGTGGCGCAGCGCCCCTGGTTTCAGCACGGGCTGGAAGGGGTGCATGTGGGCGACGTGCACGCAGCGCAGTTGCTCGAATCCCTGTTGCCCCCCACCGCCACGGGCGAGCCGCACCGGTTTGTGGACTTTGCCGCCCCCATCCGCATCGGTCCCACCACGGTCGGGGTACTGGGCATCCATGGCAGCTGGCAGTGGACCCGCGAGGTGCTCGAAAGCCTCACCCCCGCGTCCTCCAGCGAAAACGCGCTGGGACTGTTCATCTTTGACCGGCAAGGCGCCCTGATCTTTGCCCCCGGCGGGCGGACTGAGGTGATGCGGGCCACCGGGCAGCGGCTGCCCGACGGCATTCAGATCAACAACAACCGCGACGGCGGCGGCACGCAGACCACAGTGACCCGGTGGCAGGACGGCAAGCGCTACCTGACCGCAGCCACCCAGCTGCAACCGCGCAACGCAGCCAGCGACCTGGGCTGGCGCATCGTGGCACGCCAACCCGTGGAGCTGGCTTTTGCCGAGGCCGACGACACCGTGCAGCTGGCGCTCGCCATCGGTCTGGCTGCGGCGCTGTTGGCCTCGACCCTGGCCTG
>DATLGV010000677.1:0-6729 GCA_035540275.1 Acidovorax sp.
GTTCAGGTGCAGGCCGAGCTGCTGCGGGTCGAGCAGCGCGACGTACCGCCGGATCAGCCCCGCGGCCTCGAGCGCGCGCACGCGCGCCAGGCACGGCGAGGGCGACAGGTGCACGCGCCGCGCCAGCGCCACGTTGGACAGGCTCGCATCCTGCTGCAGCTCGCGCAGGATCCTCAGGTCGGTCGCATCCAGCTCCATCGTGCCTCCGTCACAGGGTTTCCCGGCATGAAATGCCGCAGACGCGGCCTTGAGCCGTCATTTTCGGCGCCAAATGCCGCCGGCCCGATCCTACAGTGGCGGCCAAGGAGACACCGATGAGCGACGCCGCGATCCACCGCCAGCCGGGCGCCCTGCCGGCGCAGGACCCCGATCCCCAGGAGAGCGCCGAGTGGCGCGAGGCCTTCCAGTCGCTGCTCGCGCATGCCGGCCCGCAGCGCGCGCGCCAGATCATGGACCTGCTCGCCGCGATGGCGCGCACGCCCGGGGTGGCGTGGCAGCCGCAGCACGGCACGCCCTACGTCAACACGGTGCCGGTGGAGCGCCAGCCGCCCTTCCCCGGCGACCTCGCCGTCGAGGAGCGGCTCGCGTCGATCATGCGCTGGAACGCGCTGGCGATGGTGGTGCGCGCCAACCAGGCCTACGGCGAGCTCGGCGGCCACATCGCCAGCTACGCGAGCGCCGCCGACCTGTTCGAGGTCGGCTTCAACCATTTCTTCCGCGGCAACGACACCGGCCGCGGCGACCTGGTCTTCTACCAGCCGCACTCGGCGCCCGGCATCTACGCGCGCGCCTTCCTCGAGGGGCGGCTCGACGAGCAGGACCTCGCGCACTACCGCCAGGAGATCGGCGCGCAGCGCGCCGGCGCGCGCGGCCTCTCGAGCTATCCGCACCCCTGGCTGATGCCGGACTTCTGGCAGTTCCCCACCGGCTCCATGGGCATCGGCCCCATCAGCAGCATCTACCACGCGCGCTTCATGCGCTACCTCACGCACCGCAATCTGCTCGACTGCACGGGCCGCAAGGTGTGGGGCGTGTTTGGCGATGGCGAAATGGACGAGCCCGAGAGCATGAGCGCGCTGACCCTGGCCGCGCGCGAAGGCCTCGATAACCTGGTCTGGGTAGTCAACTGCAACCTGCAGCGGCTGGACGGCCCGGTGCGCGGCAACGGCCGCATCATCGACGAGCTGGAGCGGCTGTTTGCCGGCGCGGGCTGGAACGTGGTCAAGCTGGTCTGGGGCAGCGACTGGGACGGCCTGTTCGCGCGCGACCTCACCGGCGCGCTGGTGCGCACGCTCGAAGGCACGGTGGACGGCCAGATGCAGACCTTTGCGGCCAAAGACGGCCGCTTCAACCGTGACAACTTCTTTGGCCAGAACCCCGAGCTGGCCGCCCTGGCCCAGGGCATGACGGACGAGCAGATCGACCGCCTCAAGCGGGGCGGGCACGACCTGGTGAAGATCCATGCCGCGTATGCTGCCGCTGCCGCCCACAAGGGCCAGCCCACCGTGATCCTGGCCCACACCAAGAAGGGCTATGGCATGGGCACGGCAGGCCAGGGCAAGATGACCACGCACAGCCAGAAGAAGCTGGACGACACCGACCTGATCGAGTTCCGCAACCGCTTCAACCTGCCGCTCACCGACGAGCAGGCGATCAGCCTGGCGTTCTACAAGCCTGGAGAAGACAGTCCGGAGATGCAGTACCTGCGCCGCCACCGCCAGCAACTGGGCGGCTACCTGCCGCGCCGCCAGACTGCCTGTGACGTGCTGCCCGTGCCGCCCCTGGCCAGCTACGCCCAGTTTGCGCTGCATGCCGATGGCAAGGAAATGAGCACCACCATGGCCTTTGTGCGCATGCTGGGCAGCCTGCTCAAGGACGCCACGCTCGGCCCGCGCATTGTGCCCATCGTGGCCGACGAGGCGCGCACCTTTGGCATGGCCAACCTGTTCAAGCAGGTGGGCATCTACAGCAGCGTGGGCCAGCGCTATGCGCCCGAGGACATCGGCTCGGTGCTGAGCTACCGCGAGGCGCTGGACGGCCAGATTCTCGAAGAAGGCATCAGCGAGGCCGGGGCGATAGCGAGCTGGACGGCGGCAGCGACGAGCTACAGCGTGCACGGCCTGGCCATGCTGCCGTTCTACATCTACTACTCGATGTTCGGCTTCCAGCGCGTGGGCGACGCCATCTGGGCGGCTGCCGACCAGCGTGCGCGCGGCTTCCTGCTGGGCGCCACCTCGGGCCGCACCACGCTGGGCGGCGAGGGCTTGCAGCACCAGGACGGCAGCAGCCACCTGGTCGCGGCCACCATCCCCAACTGCAAGGCCTACGACCCGGCTTATGCGGGTGAGATGGCCGTCATCATCGACGCCGGCATGCGCGAGATGGTGACGGAGCAGCGCGACGTTTTCTACTACGTGACGCTGATGAACGAGAACTACGCACAGCCCGACCTGCCCGCCGGTGCGGCAGAAGGTGTGCTGCGTGGATGCTATGTTTTCAGGAGCTATTCAGGCAATGCAAACCAGCGCAACGGCGCGATTTCATCCAAAAGCGTCACCCTGATGGGCTCTGGCGCCATCCTGACCGAGGTGGTCAAGGCCGCCGAGCAACTCGCCAGCGAGGGCGTGGACGTGACGGTGCTCAGTGTCACCAGCTGGAGCGAGCTGGCCCGCGACGGTGTGGCCTGCGAGCAGCGCTGGCTGGGGGGCGATGCCCAGCTCGCTCCTGCATGGCTGAAGGAGCAACTGTCCACCACGAGTGGGCCGGTGATTGCTGCCACCGACTACGTGCGCGCCGTGCCCGAGACGGTGCGGGCGCTCATCCCCGAGGGGCGCAAGTATGTGACCCTGGGCACGGATGGGTTTGGGTGCAGTGACACGCGGGCTGCACTGCGGCAGTTTTTTGGCGTGGACGCCCAGGCCATTGCACGCGCGGCGAGGTTGGCAGCCGGCGTGCAGGGGTAGCAGGCCTCGCAGCCCTTTCCTCAGCAGATCACGGGGGAGGGCTCTTGAAAAAATGTGCGTGTTGGTGCGTGGAGTCCGGCGTCACAAGGCTGTCGCTGGACGCTGGAAAAACGCATCCAGCACCGGCAGCAGCGCCGGAAACTCCTGCGTGAACCGATCGCGGTTCACAAAGTATGCCTCGCAGGCCACCGCAAAGAACTCGGACTGCGAGGTGGCACCGTAGGCATCCAGCCAGGGCCGTTCGGCGCCAAAGCGCTCCGCCAGAATCACGCGTTCACGGAACTGCTCGTAAGCAGGTTCCCACGCCGCCCACCAGGCTTCGTAGGCCGCGCGGCCGGTGCGTGTGCCCATGAAGCCTGCGGGCAAGGGCGGGCAGCCGTTGGGCTGGCCGTTTTTCATGTCGAGCTTGTGCACGAACTCGTGCACCACCACGTTGTGGCCGCGCGCCGTGTTCTCGGTGGCGTTGCTCACATGCTGCCAGCTGAGCATGATGGGGCCGCGCTCCATGGCCTCGCCCAGCAGCACCTGGGTGTGCTCGTGCACCACGCCTGCCTCGTCCATCGTCTGGCGGCGCGCCACGGCTTCGCCGGGGTGCAGCACGATGCCCACGAAATCGTCGTACCAGCCAAGCGCCTTGGCGGGGTCGCCGAAGTGCAGCAGGGGCAGGCAGGCCTGTGCGGCAATGTCGATGGCCATGGTGTCGGTCACCGTGAGGCCATGGGCGCCGTGGAATTCCTTGTGGTGCAAAAAGAGGGCGCTCAGCACGCGCAGTTTGGCCTGGTCATGCAGCGACAGCGCGGCCAGAAACGGGTAGCGCTGCACGGTCTGCAGCCACAGCGTCGCAGAGATGTCCGGCACCGGGGCCACGGTGGCGCGCACGCGGCGCCAGAGGCGGTTGAGCAAGGGGGGCATGGCGATCGGGCTGCGGGAGGTGGGCCCGCTCAGTTCATGACCGCTGTTACTTGGGGGCCAGGGGCAGCCGTTCCAAGCCCGTGCGGGACAAACGCAGTGTTTCCAGACGGGGGGGCAATGCAGCAGCATCCCAGTCGCTCAGCACCACGCGCTGCAGCCCCGGGGCCAGCACATGGTCGGCTGGCCGATGGGTGTGGCCGTGGATGAGGGTGTGTGCGCCAGCGGCCTGCAACCAGGTGATGGCGGCGGGGCCGTCCACATCGGCATAGCTGGCGCCGGATTGTTTTTTGGCCTCGCTTTCCTGGCGGATGCCGCGCGCCTGCACGCGGCGCGTGGCCAAAGGCTGGGCCAGAAACTGCTGCTGCCAGGCGGCACTGCGGGCCTGCAGGCGAAAGCGCTGGTAGTCCACATCGTCCAGGCACAGCAGGTCGCCGTGGCTCAGGACGTACCGCTGACCGCCAAAGGCCAGGACCGTGGGGTCTGCCAGGCCGGTGATGCCGCACGCGGCCAGGAAGGCAGGGCCCGCCAGAAAATCGCGGTTGCCGTGCATGAAGTACACCGGCAGGCGCTGCGTGGCAGCCCGCAGGAGTGCGCAGCCCTGGGCCTCGAAACTGCCGGGCTCGCGCATGGCATCGTCGCCCACCCACACCTCGAACAGATCGCCCAGGATGAAGAGGGCATCTGCCGGGGTGCTCTCCAGATACTGCCGGAATGCGGCCACGGTGGCGGGCTCGCTGGCCTGCAGGTGCAGGTCTGAAATGAAATCGACCGTGCGCCAGTGCGGTGGAGCGGCAAGCTCCTCGAACGGGGGCACGGTCGTCAACGGGGCGGCAGTCAAGGCCCGGACCAGGCGGTGGATTTACAGGGCCACGGCCTTGTCGATCACGACGGCGTCGAAAGGCACGTCGTCATGGAAGCCCTTGCGGGTGGTGCGCACGGCCTTGATGGCGTCCACCACGTCCTGGCCCTTCACAACCTTGCCGAACACGGCATAGCCCCAGCCTTGCGCGGTGGGCGAGCTGTGGTTCAGGAAGGCGTTGTCCACCGTGTTGATGAAGAACTGTGCCGTGGCGCTGTGGGGGTCGCCGGTGCGCGCCATGGCCACGGTGTACTTGTCGTTCTTCAGGCCGTTCTTGGCTTCGTTCTCGATGGGGGCCTGGGTTTCCTTTTGCTTCATGTCGGCCGTCATGCCGCCGCCCTGGATCATGAAGTTCTTGATCACGCGGTGGAACACGGTGCCGTTGTAGAAGCCGCTGTTCACGTAGCTCAGGAAGTTGGCGGTGGACTTGGGGGCTTTCTCTGCGTCCAGCTCGAGGGTGATCACGCCTTGGGTGGCCGTTTCGGCCACGTTGATGGTCACGTGGAGTTCAACTTGTGGATTGCTCATTGCAGTGCTTTCTTCAAAAAATTACTTCACCACGGTGGCGGAGTTGATGGTGATGGGGGTGGTGGGCACGTTCTGGTGGCCGCCCTTGTTGCCGGTGGCCACGGCTTTGATCTTGTCCACCACGGCAGTGCCTTCGACCACCTTGCCGAACACGGCATAGCCGTGGCCGTCAGGGTTGGGAGCGTTGAGCATGGCGTTGTCCTTCACGTTGATGAAGAACTGCGAAGTGGCCGAGTTGGGATCGCCGGTGCGCGCCATGGCGATGGTGTAGGTGTCGTTCTTGAGGCCGTTCTTGGCTTCGAGCGGAATGGGGGCCTTGGTGGGCTTTTGCTGCATGTCGGGGGTGAACCCGCCGCCCTGGATCATGAAGCCGTCGATCACACGGTGGAAGATCGTGCCGTCGTAGTGCTTGCCGTTCACATAGGCCAGGAAGTTCTCGACCGTCTTGGGAGCCTTGGCCGCATCGAGCTGCACCACGATGTCACCCATCGACGTGGCCAGCTTGACCTTGGGGGCGTCCTGCGCGTGGGCGGGGGCTACTGCAAACATAGCGGCCAGGGCAATGCTTGCAAGCGCTAATGTCGAATTTCTTCTGGAAATCATCCAATCACTCCTTCGAAAAAGATCTGCCATTGTTGGCCGCGGCGCGTCCAGTACTGGCGCTTGACCGGCCCCGTGCGCGCGCCTTCAGCGACTTCGCCGAACGTTACCACCATGGTGTCGGCCGAGTCTGTCCACCGCAGGTAAGACTTGTCCTTGAGCTGGAGTTCCCGGCCCTTGAGGGCGCGGGCCTCGGCCTGCAGCACCTGGGTCCATTCCTCCAGCGGCTTCTTGCGGTAACTCTGGAAGTCGGGCGCATAAAAGTCCAGCAGGCGCTTCATGTCCCCTTCGGTCTTGGCGGTGCGCCAGGCATTGAGCACCGCGTCAAACGACTTGCGGTCAGCGGTCACGCTGTGGGGCTGCACCCATTGCAGTTGTCGCGCAATGACCACGGGGGTGGAGCGGGGCTCCACCGTGCGCAGGATGCGTTCAAGGTCGGGGTTGGCCAGCACCAGGCAGCCGTCCGTGGCCAGGGGGGGGCGGGAGAACTGGTCGGGCGGCGTGCCATGCAGCCAGATGCCGCTGCCCGTCTTGCCCCGGCTCTGGTCCAGGGGGTTGGGATAGTTGATGGGCAGGGCGCCCGCGCCGTAGAAGTCCTTGAGCTTGGCCGGGTCCAGGCGGCTGGTGATGAAGTACACGCCCAGCGGCGTGCGCTGGTCGCCTTCCACCTCTTTTTCGATGCCGAGCTTGCCCACCGAGGCGTAATAGTCGGCCACCAGCCGCAGACCCTGGGCGGTGTTTTCAAAAAGGTACAGGCGCGAGCGCGAGGTGTCTACTGCAATGGCGTGGCGCGAGCGTGGCGACAACTCCAGGAACTGCGCAGGGATGGCATTGGCGGGAGGGCGGCCGCGTTGCGCATCCACGCGC
>DATLGV010000678.1:0-2511 GCA_035540275.1 Acidovorax sp.
CCATGGGTCGTTGCAAATGCTCGCCATGCCACCCGGCGGCCCCGCCAGGATGCAGCCCTGCCGCACAGGCTGCATCCTGGCGGGGCCGCCGGGTGGCATGGCGAGCATTTGCAACGACCCATGGCGGGGATTGTCGGTAGATTGATTCAACGAGTTTCCAACTCGGGGCACTGAGGACTGGGCGCTTATGATGGCCGCAGTTGCTTCATCAAACACCAGCCCATGACGGCCCCTGCATCGCCTGGCGCAGCTCCCCCTGCGCCGCAACACCCCCAAGGCCCGCGATGGCAACCGTCGCGGTCGTCCAGCCTGCCTCTGCGCACCATGGTGGCCTGGGGCACGGCCCTGGTGCTGCTGCTGGCCTGGACCACGGTAGCCGTCCTGCTGAACGTGTCCTGGCGCGACGCCATGAACGCCCAGATCCGCCAGAACAGCAATCTGGCGTTGAGCCTGGGGGAGCAGACCGTGCGGGTGATGGCGGCCGTGGACCAGGCCACCATCCGCATGCGCGACGCGGTGCTGGCAGGCGACTTTGACAAGGCGGATTTCACGCGGTTTGCCAACGAAACCGGTCTGGCGCCACAGATCCTCACCCAACTTTCGCTGGTGGGCCCCGATGGCCGGTTTGTCGGCAGCAACATCGACCCCACGGGCGAAAAAACCGGCCATGTCGATCTGTCGGAACGCGAGCATGTGCAGGTGCATCTGAGCCCCCAGGCGCCAGAGGCCGCACGCCTGCAAAAGACACCCAACGGTCTGTTTGTCGGCAAGCCCGTGGTGGGCAAGGTGTCGGGCAAGGCCACCATCCAGCTGTCACGCGTGGTGTCCTATGGCACCCACAGCGTTGCCGGGCTGGTGGTGGCGTCGGTCAACCCCGGCTACTTCGAAGACGTGTACCGGGACGTCAAGCTGGGCAGGACCGGCATCGTCACCCTGATTGGCAACGACCGCACCGTGCGCGCCCGGGTCATGGGAGGGGAGAGCGTGGGCATGGGCAGCGTGGTGGCTCGCGCCCCCAACAACAACGCGGAAGAACTGGGCCCCAACGGCCACTACGTGCGCTCCAGCGGCCTCGACGGCATCGAGCGCATCTATGCCTACAGCCGCGTGGGCGACTACCCGCTGCTGGTCGTGGTGGCCACGAGCATCGACGAGGCCTTGCAGGAATGGCGCGCCAGCCGCAACGTAGCCCTGTTCACCACACTGCTGTTCAGCGTGGCACTGGTCGGCGCTGCGATCATCTTTTTGCGCAGCGTGCGCCAGCTGGAAAGCACCAACGCCGCCTTGCGCATCAGTGAGGCCGAGGCCCGTTCGGCCAGCCAGGCCAAGAGCGAGTTCCTGGCGGCCGTGTCGCACGAACTGCGCACGCCCCTCACCAGCATCCGGGGTTTTGCCGAACTCATGGAAATGCGGCTGGACCAGCCCCGCTTCAAGGAGCAGGCCGGACTGATCCGCAAGGCGGCCGAGCACCTCAATGCGCTGCTCACCGAGATCCTCGACCTGGCCAAAGTGGAAGCAGGCGCCATGCCGCACACGCCCACCGAACAGAACGTGGCAGAAATCGTCCAGTCCACGGCCGATTTCTTTGCCGTCACGGCCGCCAACAAAAACCTGGCACTGCATGTGCGGATTGCCCCCCATGCCCCCTACACCCTGCTGTGCGACGGGCTGCGCCTCAAGCAGGTGCTCAACAACCTGCTCTCCAATGCCATGAAGTTCACTGCCACAGGCTCGGTCGCCATCGAGGTGGACACTGCGGGCGATACCGTGCGTTTCCACGTGGTGGACACCGGCCCCGGAATCCCGGCGCACCTGCACGAAACGGTCTTTGAGAAATTCCGCCAGGGCAACGACCAGGTCAGCTACCAGCACGGCGGCACCGGTCTGGGACTGGCGCTGTCGCGGGCACTGGCCGTGCTGATGGGCGGCACGCTCACACTGTCCTCCGCGGAGGGCCAGGGGTCCCGCTTCACGCTCACCTTGCCCCGCAACCCGGGGACCGTGCCTCAGTAAGCGCCTGTTCACGATCTCCCAGGGGTGTGTTGGAACGCCATCGGGATGAGTGGATGCTTGGGGTGCGCCGCATGGGCTCATGCCCGCGCAAGCTGCCGAGGCATAATCGCCCGCTTTCGCTCCAACCCTTCGGGCAGTGGTCTTTGCGAGCGGTCTGCGGCGTAGTTGCGTCAATGCCGGCTGCGCAGCGTCCGGCTGAGCAAAATCACCGGCACCAGCCCCACGGCTACCAGCGCCAGTGACGGCAAGGCCGCTTCGCCCAGGCGCTCGTCGCGGGCCAGCTGATAGGCCACCACGGCCAGGGTGTCGCTGTTGAAGGGGCGCAGCACCATGGTGGCGGGCAGCTCCTTCATCACATCCACAAACACCAGCAACGCGGCCGCGGCAGTAGACCGCTTGAGCAACGGCCAGTGCACCCGCGCCAGCAGGCCCGCGCTGCCCGTGCCCAGCATGCGGGCCGAGTCATCCAGGCTGGGGGGAATCCGCGCGTAGCCGCTC
>DATLGV010000679.1:0-2054 GCA_035540275.1 Acidovorax sp.
GGTGGCCGTGGTGCGGGCCCTGGTCAATGCACCTGATCCTGAAGCATCTGCGGCAGAGTTGATGGCGCTGATGCGCTGATGGGATGGCTGGCTGGGCGGCCAGCCTCGGTGCCCCTCGCTCTCGTCACCCTCCGCCCTGACCGCGGCAGCCCTGCGTGGCTTGCCGCTCGGCAGGCTTACTTGGGGTCGCGCTTCTTCATCTGCTCCAGTTCAAGGCGCAGTTCCATCAGGTCGCTCTCCATGCCAAAGCCGACGGCTTGGCCCGCCGGCGGAGGCGCCGTCACGGGCACCGGGGGCAGATCGCTCAGCGTGAGGTGCGGAGGGTCCGACAGATCCAGATCGAGCGGAATGCCGCGCGAGTCCTCGCCCACGGCCGCCTGTGGACCCGGGGCCGCAGCGGCCAGGGGCGCGGGCGCAGATGCCTGCTGGGCCTTCATCGCAAAGTCGAACTCCAGACTGGCAGCCAGTGAATCGAGGGGCAGATCGTCATGCGGCGCCACCACGGGCGCGGCAGCCGCCGGTGCGCCCCAGGCGTCGGACAACGGGGGGGCCAGCGGTGTCGTGCGCTTGCGTGGCGGCAGAGCACCCCGCGCGCTGGCAGGGGTGGTCTGTGCGATCGCCAGCAGCAGCAGCAAATCGTCGTAGGCCGCCAGGTCAAACGGCTCCACCGCCTCGGCGCCCGTGCGACGGAACAGAAACTTCTCCAGCAATCCCAGTACCGCAGGCGTGGACCACTCGGCCTCGATCTCCGCAAGTGCGTCGGTATAGTGGTACAGCATGCGGCCCGTGCGGTGAAAGCCCGCAAACTCCGGCACCTGCGCGTTGAACGACTGCATGAACTGGGTGCGCAATTGCGCGAATTCGTCCACCCGGCTGAGCGTGTGATACAGCCGCAGTAGCTCCAGGTAGGCCAGCGGTGAAGTCTCGCGGTGCTGGGCAATGTGGTGCTTCAGCACCTCAATGGCCTGCTGGTGCTCACCGACCGAGACAAAGAATTCGGCCTGTTGCTGAATGTCGAACAGTTCTTCGGGATTGACAATGTGCGGCACCACTGGGGCTGGTGGTGGGGCAAAAACGGGCTGGGCCCGCAAAGGAGCAGGGGCACTGACTGCAGGGCTGGTGGCTACAAAACGTGGTTCCACGGTTTCCGGGGCCGCAGGGCGCGGGGGCATGGTCCCAGGCTCAGGGTTCGCTGCAGCCGCGTTCGCGTGGGGCTGGGTCTCGGACGGCAACCAGGTATCCCCAGACTGGGGCACAACATCGAGCACCTCGTCCTGCGCCGATGCTGCACCGGCACGTGCGCCCAAGGCCACGGAATCACGCCAGGACCGCACCGCTTTGTCAGAGGCGCTGCGCACGCGCGCCCACATCCATGCCACCCCGAGCAGCGCAAGGGCCAGCAGCCCGCCCAGTGCGTACACCACCGTCGCAGGGAAACGCTCCTGCTCCATCGACTCCAGCTGTTGCTGCAACTGGCCAGCGACGGTGCGGTCCTTGGCCGCCTGCGCACGCAGGGCGGCCGTGTCCGATTCGAGCGCCTTGAGCCGTTCGTCGGCCTTTTGCAATTCGTCAGGCTGCACGTTCAGGGACTTCCACAGCGCGGCCGCCTGCGCACGCAGGGCCGACATCTCCTCGGACGGCGCCGCAGGTAGCTGGGCCGTCGAGCGCAACGCCAAGGGGCTGTCCAGCCAAGCGTCCAGGGGCTCGACCACCAGGCGAGAGCGCGCGGCCGGTGCTGCGCTCGTCCCCCCCGATTTGCCGGGCGACCCGGCCCCCGCGCGTGCGGCGGGCCGCAGGGCCGTCGCAGAACCCGGTGCACGGTTGTCTGCAGCGGGCGGTCGCGCGGCCCTTGCAGGCCTTGCAGGCGCGGGCACCTGGCCACTGGGCCGGGAGTCCTGCGCAACAGCAGCCGCCGCAGCGGACGCGGCTGCACTTGCACCGCCCACCGAAGGCGTGGGCTGTGACCCTGCTCCACCGCCGGAACTGGGGGCTGAAAGCCGCGAAAGATCCACGGGCGACGCAGAGGCGGACCGGCTGACAGTCGTGGGCAATTC
>DATLGV010000680.1:0-2391 GCA_035540275.1 Acidovorax sp.
CCCCAGCAACAGCCTGGGCGGCGGTGCCAAGTGAGCGGGCCCGTGGTGAGTACCGGTCCTGACGTCCAGACGGCCCAGGCGACCCACGCGGGCAGCCGCCTGGGGCCCGATTCGCAGTCGGGCAGCCGCCTCGAGGTACAGCATCTGGCCAAGTCCTATGGCAGCCGCAAGGTCGTCAAGGACGTGTCGCTGGTGGTGCAAAAAGGCGAGGTCGTGGGGCTGCTGGGGCCCAATGGCGCGGGCAAGACCACCTCGTTCTACATGATCGTGGGCCTGGTGCGCAGCGACGCGGGCGACATCCGCATCGACGGCCAGTCCGTGGCCCACATGCCCATCCACCGCCGGTCGCGGCTGGGGCTGTCGTACCTACCGCAAGAAGCCTCCATCTTCCGCAAGCTCACCGTCGAAGAAAACGTGCGCGCCGTGCTGGAACTGCAGCGCGCCGATGACGGCCAGCCGCTGTCGCGCAACGCCATCGAAGAGCGCCTGACGGCCCTGCTGCAGGAGCTGCGCGTGGACCACCTGCGCGCCTCGCCCGCGCTGGCGCTGTCGGGCGGCGAACGCCGCCGCGTCGAGATTGCCCGCGCCCTGGCCACCCAGCCGCGCTTCATCCTGCTGGACGAGCCCTTTGCGGGCATCGACCCCATCGCCGTGATCGAGATCCAGCGCATCATCGGCTTCCTGAAGGCGCGCGGCATCGGTGTGCTCATCACCGACCACAACGTGCGCGAGACGCTGGGCATCTGCGACCACGCCTTCATCATCAGCGACGGCCGCGTGCTGGCGCAGGGCACACCGTCCGAGATCGTGGACAACGCCGAAGTGCGCAGGGTGTACCTGGGCGAGCATTTCCGCATGTGATGAAGCCTGGACTGTCGCTGCGCGTCTCGCAGCACCTTGCATTGACCCCCCAGCTCCAGCAGTCCATCCGGCTGTTGCAGTTGTCCACGCTTGAACTCTCGCAGGAAGTCGAGCAGATGCTCGACGAAAACCCGTTCCTCGAACGCAATGCCGACGAAGCCCCGCGCGAGGAGTTTGGCCTGGAAGCCGCTGACACGCCCGCGCAGGCCGACGACTACAGTGCGGACGATGCTATGTTTTCAGGAGCTTCCGGCGCAAGTGGTGCTAGCGCTGAGAGCCAGAACGACGCAGAAATCTCCGGTGGGGGCTCCGACGAGCCCGACTGGAGCGGCGACGGCACCGTCGAGATGGCGCCCAACGACGCCGAGTGGGGCGGCGACGCCCCGGCCCGCACCCGCAACGATGGCGAAGGCGACGAGGCCGATGCCTCCGAACTGGCCCGCTCGCACGAATCGCTGACCGCCTTCCTGCACCGCCAGGCGCTGTCGCTGCGGCTGTCCGACGTGGACACGGCCGCGCTGTGTTTTCTCATCGAATCGCTGAACGACGATGGCTACCTGGAAGAGCCGCTCGAAGAGCTGGCGGTCAGCCTGGCCGGGCCCGATGATCTGGAGCAGATCGAAGAACTGGTGCACCGTTTCACGGTGGCCCAGCGCCTGCTGCAAAGCCTGGAGCCTGTGGGCGTGGGCGCCCGCAACCTGGCCGAATGCCTGACGCTGCAGCTCACGGCGCTGGCTGCCGACGAAGACAGTGACGCCGACCCCGACACCGTGCAGACCGCGCTGCGCATCTGCCAGCAGCCGCTGGAGATGCTGGCCCGCCGCGACATCCGCCGCCTGACACAGCTGTGTGGCGATGGCGAGGAGCGCACGCGTGCCGCCATGGCACTCATCGCCCGCCTGGAGCCGCGCCCCGGCCGCCGCTTTGCGGACGTGGAGCGCAACATCATCGTGCCCGATGTGATCGTGCGCAAAGCCGGCCGCTCACCGGGGGGCGGTGGCCAGCCGAATTTCATCGTCACCCTCAACCCCGACGTGATGCCGCGCCTGCGCGTGCACGACATCTACGCCGGAGCGCTGCGCGGGCACAAGGGCGGCGAGGGCCACCAGGGCATGCAGCAGCGCCTGCAGGAGGCGCGCTGGTTCATCAAGAACATCCAGCAGCGCTTCGACACCATCCTGCGCGTGTCGCGCGCCATCGTCGAGCGGCAGAAGAACTTCTTCACCCACGGCGAGCTGGCCATGCGCCCCCTGGTGCTGCGCGACATTGCCGACGAGCTGGGCCTGCACGAGTCCACCATCAGCCGCGTGACCACGGCCAAGTACATGGCCACGCCCTACGGCACCTACGAGCTCAAGTACTTCTTCGGCTCGGGCCTGGGCACGGAATCCGGCGGCAACGCCTCGAGCACCGCGGTGCGCGCGCTGATCAAGCAGTTCGTCAGCGCCGAAAGCGCCAAGAAGCCGCTGTCCGACAGCCAGCTCTCCGAGATGCTCAAGGAACAGGGCATCGAATGCGCGCGGCGTACCG
>DATLGV010000681.1:0-5722 GCA_035540275.1 Acidovorax sp.
AGTCTGCTGATGTTCAAGATCCCCCCCATCTCCGCCGAGCGCCTGCCCAGCCTGCTGCGTGCCATGCCCAAGGCCGAACTGCACATCCACATCGAGGGCTCGCTGGAGCCTGAGCTGATCTTTGCGCTGGCGCAGCGCAACGGGCTGACACTGCCCTATGCCAGTGTGGACGCCTTGCGCAGCGCCTATGCGTTCACCAACCTGCAGAGCTTTCTGGACATCTACTACGCCGGCGCCAGCGTGTTGCTCCATGAGCAGGACTTCTACGACATGGCGCGCGCCTACCTGGGCCGCGCGGCGCGAGACAACGTGCTGCACACCGAACTCTTTTTTGACCCGCAGACCCATACCGCGCGTGGCGTGGCGATGGAGACCGTCATCAACGGTCTGCACCGCGCCTGCCAGGACGCCCGCGCCGAACTGGGCATCAGCGCCACGCTGATTTTGTGTTTCCTGCGCCACCTGAGCGAGGAGTCGGCGTTTGAAACGCTGGAGCAGGCCATGCCGCTGCTCGACAAGATCGTGGGTGTAGGGCTCGATTCCAGCGAACTGGGCCATCCGCCCGAGAAGTTTGCCCGTGTGTTCGCCCGCTGCCGCGAACTCGGCCTGCACCTGGTCGCCCATGCGGGAGAGGAGGGCCCCCCCGCCTACATCTGGAGCGCGCTCGATGTGCTCAAGGTCGAGCGCATCGACCACGGCGTGCAGGCCGTGCACGACGCGGCGCTGATGCAGCGCCTGGCACAAGACCGCACAGCGCTCACGGTGTGCCCGCTGTCCAACCAGAAGCTGTGTGTGTTCCCCAATCTGGCAGACCACAACCTCGGCAAGCTGCTCGATGCCGGGCTGGCCGCCACAGTCAATTCAGACGACCCGGCCTACTTTGGCGGCTACATCAACGAAAACTTCACCCAGGTGTTTGCGGCCACGGGCCTCACGGCCAAGCATGCCTACCAGTTGGCGTTCAATAGTTTCGAAGCCAGCTTTGCGGGCAATGCCGACAAGCGGGTGTGGGAGCACAAGCTCAAGGAGGCGTTCGAGCGGTGCGTGGAGCACGACTACTGACGTCACTGCCCGTCGCCGACAGTGCCGCCGCCAGCCGGTCTGCATACGCTTGCAGCCGCGTGAGCCCTGGCGGGCCGAACGCGGCGCGCACCGCTTGCGCCACGCGCTGCGCCGTCTGCATGGCGGCAGCGGCGCCCCTGGTAGTGCCCCTCGCATAAAATGTCCTGCAAAGGCTGCTGTCCCGGCAGCCTTTTGCTTTTTTCTTTTGTCGGGACCATGTAGAGGAACACCATGTACAAAAACCTCGCTGCCACGCTCGTGGCCGCCTGTTTTTTCTCCCCCGTTTTTTCCCAGACCACGCCCGCCAAGGGCAGTGTGACCGAGCCGGTCAAAGCCGGTTTTGTCTATGTCTCGCCCATCACCGAGGCAGGCTGGACGCGCCAGCATGACGAAGGCCGCAAGGCCGTCGAGGCCGCGCTGGGCAACCAGGTGAAGACCACGTTCGTCGAGAACGTGGCTGAAGGGGCCGACGCCGAGCGGGTGATCCGCGACCTGGCAGCCACCGGCCACCAGATCATCTTCACCCCCAGCTTTGGCTATATGGAGCCCACGCTCAAGGTGGCGCAGGACTATCCGCAGGTGAAGTTCGAGTCCATCACCGGCTACAAGACCACCCCCAATGTGGCTGCCGCTAATGCGCGCTATTACGAGGGTCGCTATCTCGCGGGCATTGCTGCAGGCCGCATGAGCAAGACCGGCGTGGCCGGGTTCGTGGCTGGGTTTCCCATCCCGGAAGTGCTGCAGGGCATCAACGCCTTCACGCTCGGCATGCGCTCGGTCAACCCCCAGGCCACCGTCAAGGTGGTGTGGCTCAACGTGTGGTTCGATCCGCCCAAGGAGCGGGATGCCGCCATGGCGCTGTTCAACCAGGACGTGGATGTGATCGCTTTCCACACCGGCTCCACCGCCGTGATGGCGGCTGCACAGGAGCGCGGCAAGATGGCCGTGGCCTACCACTCGGACATGCGCAAGACCGGGCCCGACGCCCAGATCGTGGCCGTGACGCACCAGTGGGGCGCTTACTACACCGAGCGCGTGCGCGCCGTGCAGAACGGCACCTGGAAAAGTGCCAACCTCTGGGGCGGCGTGCGCGAGGGCATGATCCGCGTGGGCGACTTTGGCCCCCGGGTGCCGGCGGCCGTCCAGCAGGAGGTGCTGAATGCGCAAAAGGCCGTGGGTGCGGGCAAGCTGCAGCCCTTCCGTGCGGGCAAGGCGCCGGTACGCGACAACGAAGGGCAGGAGCGCATTGCTGCGGGCCAGGCGCTGTCGGATGCACAGATATTGCAGATGAACTGGCTGGTGGAAGGCGTGGTGGGCAAGCTGACCCGCTGATCCCGCGCGGCCTGTCGCCCGTCGCCAGCACCTATCGGTGCTCCTTGAACCCCATAGCCACTATGGGGTGCTGCATATACACAGGGCGCCCCCTGCCGCTAAGCTTGCCGCCATGCCTGTTTACCGTTCCGCCCTTTTGCGTTTTGCCGACGACGGCCGCGCCCTCTATGAAGAAGATGGCCTGCTGGCCATCGGCCCCGACACGCAGGGCTGCCAGCGCGTGCTGGCGGCAGGTGCCTGGCAGACCCTTGCGCCCCAGTTCGCCGGTGAGCCGGTGGTGCATCTGCCGGGGCGCATTCTGGCCCCGGGGTTTGTGGACATGCACATCCACTTCCCGCAGACGGACGTGATCGGCTCGCCCGCAGACGGCCTGCTCCCCTGGCTGGAGAACTACACCTTTCCCCACGAATCGCGGTTCGTAGACCTGGGCTACAGCGCACAGGTGGCCGAATTCTTTGTGGCCGAACTGCTGCGCAACGGCGTGACCACGGCGCTCGCGTTTTCCACCTCGCACCCCGCGTCGGTGGACGCGCTGTTCACCGAGGCCCGGCGCCAGCAGATGCGCCTCATCACCGGCAAGGTGCTGCAGGACCGCCACTCGCCCGATGGCGTGCGTGACGACACCGAGCAGAGCCTCATCGACACCGAAGCGCTCATCCGGCGCTGGCACGGCGTGGACCGGCTTGGCTATGCGATCACCCCCCGCTTTGCGCCCACCAGCAGCCATGAGCAATTGCGCGGTGCGGGCGAGCTGGCCGCGCGCTACCCCGATGTGTGGATCCAGTCCCATGTGGCCGAGAACCGCGACGAGATTCGCTGGGCGCGCGAGCTGTTCCCTGCCGCGCGCAGCTACCTGGGCGTGTATGACGACTTCGGCCTGATGCGCCAGCGCGCGGTGTATGCGCACTGCATCCACTTTGACGACGACGACCGGGCGCTGATGCGCGACACCGGCGCGGTGGCTGCGGTCAGCCCCACCAGCAATCTTTTTCTGGGCAGCGGGTTCTTCGACTACGCCGGTGCCGACCGGGTGGGCTTCGGCTATGGCCTGGCGAGCGACGTGGGCGGCGGCACCAGCTTCAGCCCCTTCCACACCATGATGGCGGCCTACTATGTGGGGCGCACTGCGGTCGAAGGTCTCCAGGCCAAGCCTGGCCTGAGCCTGTCGCCCCAGCAGCTGTGGTGGCAGCACACGGCCGGGGCGGCCCGGGCGCTGGGCCTGGCGGGTGTGGTGGGCAATCTGCAGCCGGGCTGCGAGGCCGATTTTGTGGTGCTGAACCCCGAGGCCACGCCGCTTTTGGCGCGCAAGACCCGCCAGGCGCACAACCTCAATGAGCTTTTGTTTGCGCTGATCGTGCTTGGCGACGACCGGGTGGTGGAGCAAACCGTGATTTCTCAAGCAAAATACGGCTCCAGCGCTTGATATTCATGCGCTACCAGCTACGTATTTAATAGCGCCCGGCAGCCCACCACTGCGCGGGCCACAGCGCAGGGAGTTCTGCTATGAGCATCAAGAGCGACAAATGGATCCGCCGCATGGCGGCCGAGCACGGCATGATCGAGCCCTTCGAGCCCGGCCAGGTGCGCGAGGTCGAGGGCCGCAAGATCATCAGCTATGGCACCAGCAGCTACGGCTACGACATCCGCTGCGCGCCGGAATTCAAGGTGTTCACCAACATCCACAGCACCGTGGTGGACCCGAAGAACTTCGACGAAAAGAGCTTTGTCGATTTCGAAGGCGACAGCTGCATCATCCCGCCCAACAGCTTTGCGCTGGCGCGTACGGTCGAATACTTCCGCATCCCGCGCAACGTGCTCACCATCTGCCTGGGCAAAAGCACCTATGCGCGCTGCGGCATCATCGTCAACGTGACCCCGTTCGAGCCCGAGTGGGAAGGGTATGTGACGCTGGAGTTCAGCAACACCACGCCGTTGCCCGCGCGCATCTATGCCGGCGAAGGCTGTGCCCAGGTGCTGTTCTTCGAGAGCGACAAGGACGACGTGTGCGAAGTCAGCTACCGCGACCGGGGCGGCAAGTACCAGGGCCAGGTGGGCGTCACGCTGCCCAAGGCCTGACGGCCGGTGCCCCACCCTGTTGGGGCGTGGCATCGGCGGCGTCCTACACGCGCCATGCGCCTTGGCTGAAATGCAAGCGTCGGTAAGTTCTATAGCATGGCTGACACGCCTCCCGGGAGCGGGGCTGATGGAGTCTCACCATGCTGATGTCTGCTGCCGCCTCACCCTTCTTCCTGGCGCCCGTCCGCGCCGTGGTGCCAGCGCTGGCCGATGCCGTTGCCGCTCCTGCCGCCACAGCGTCCGCTGCCAGCCCATCGTCCGGCCACCCCACCACGGCGCCGCAGGCGGCCGACGCAGACTGCCAGGCGCATCACACCTACTGGCCCTGTGAGTTGCTCAACGCCTTCGTGCTGCGCATGGCAGCGCATGGCCACTGCGTGAGTCTGTCGATGATGCTGGGCCACCGGCCCTATGCTCTGGAGCGGCTCACCCTGGCAGCCCAGGTGCCGGATGCCTGCCTGCAGGAACTGGCGGGCCAGCTGCGGCCGTATTTCGAGGTGCCAGCCGTGCAGGCGGGGGCGCTGTCGGGCGGGCACTAGCCACGGCAGCACGATGCCCTGCGAGATCTTGGACAGGTTCTAACGGCCGTTCAAATTTCCACGCAGACCCGGTTGCGCCCCTGTCCCTTTGCCTCGTAAAGCGCGGCGTCGCCCCGTCGCAACATGGCCGCACCGTTGTCGTCCGCGCCACGCATCGTGGCCACTCCGGCACTGATGGTGATCGTGCCCACCACCGGGTCCTGCTGTTCGGCCATGGCCGTGACCAGGGCCTGCGCAATCGACCGGGCGCCGTCCAGGTCGGTGTCGGGCAGCAGGGCCACAAACTCCTCTCCGCCCAGCCTAGCCACCACATCCGAGCCGCGCAGGCGCAACTCCAGCGTGCGCGCCAGGCGCCGTAGCACCTCGTCTCCGGCTTCGTGTCCGTAGGTGTCGTTCACCCGCTTGAAGTGGTCCACGTCCACGGTGATCAGGCTCAGTGGGCGGCGGCTGCGCCGCGCCAGCGCAACGGCAAAAGCCATTTGCGTCTCGAAACCACGCCGGTTCAGCAGGCCGGTGAGAGCGTCCGTGCGTGCCTGCAGGTCGAGCGCGCGGTTGGCGGCCTCCAGCTCCAGCGTGCGCAGTCGCACCTTTTCTTCCATGGCCTCGCGGGCGGCTAGCAGGTGGTGCGTCATGCGGCCCAGTGACCGGGACAGTTGCGCCACCTCGCGGTTGCTTTGCATGGCCGGGATGCTGCTGCCCGGGCGGCTGGCCTC
>DATLGV010000682.1:0-17893 GCA_035540275.1 Acidovorax sp.
TGCAACACGCTCTACCGCCCAGGGGGCGGCCAGCCCCAATGCCTGACAAAACAGTGCTTCTTGCATCGGGACTGCTCCTGTTTAACGGGTGTCAAGGGATTGATTTGAACTGTAGCGTTCCACCCGAAACGGAAGAGAGCCGTAAAAAAGGCTGCTACCGCCTATTGGTAAAGCGATGGTAGCTATTGTTTTGGTAGCAATCTGACTTCCGCGTGTTTCCGTTTTCCAGGGCTCTGTGCAGAACGCGCAGCCCCTGAAACTGACGCAGCCCAGGCGCGGGCAGCCGAGCAAGGGCCGCCCCGCAGCGAGGGCTGCGTCCCCTGCCCGCATTGCGCAGCAATGCGAGAGCGGGGGGAAGGCGCGAAGCGACTCAGGGGGGGGCCTATCTCAAGACCAGGACAGCGCGGAGATGTCGTTCACGAACACGGGCATGTCTTTCCACAGGCCCTTGAGGTTCTTGTTCGCCACCGTGATCCACTGGTTGGAGTACAGGAAGGCGTGCACCGAATCCTCGGCCAGCAGGCGCTGGGCTTCGCCCAGCAGGCGGGAGCGGTCGGCGGGGCGGGCGGCGTTCTTGATCTGGTTGAACAGGTCGTTGAACTTGGGCGAGTTGTAGGCCCAGTAGTAGTCGGGCTTGGCAAAGTTGCCCAGATCGAACGGCTCCACGTGGCTGATGAGGGTCAGGTCGTAGTTCTTGCTGCCGTAGGTGCCGCTGAGCCACTGCGCCCATTCCACGTTCTGGATCTTGGCGACGATGCCGACCTTGGCCAGCTGGGCTGCAATCACCTCGCCACCCTGGCGCGCGTAGGGCGTAGGGGGCAGCGTCATGGTCAGCTCCAGAGGCGTCTTGATGCCGGCCTCGGCCAGCAGCTTCTTGGCCTTGTCGGGGTCGTAGGGGTTCACGCCCGTGGTGTCCACATAGCCAAAGGCGCCGGGCACGTAGTGGCTGCCGATGGGTGCGCCGTAGCCGTCGCCCGCGCCTTCAATGACGGCCTTGCGGTCAATGGCGGCGGCAATGGCGCGGCGCACGCGCACGTCGTCCAGCGGCTTCTTGCCGTTGTTGATGGCCAGAATGGTCTTGGCGCGCGAGCCGCTGACCACCACCTGGAACTTGGGGTTGGCCTTGAACTGCGCCACGCTGCGCGGCGTGACGCGGGGGAAGGCGTCCACATCGCCCGCCAGCAGGGCGGCCACTTGTGCGGCCGGGTCGGAGATGAAGCGGAAGGTGGCGCGCTTGATCTTGATGGCCTTGGCGTCGCGGTAGTCGGCCCAGGCCGTGAGCACGACCGACGAGCCCTTGTTCCAGGCCTGCAGCTGGTAGGGGCCGGTGCCCACGGGCTTGTTGGCGTTGCTGTCGGCGCTTTTGGGCTCGACGATGATGGAGGTGGCCTGGCCCAGCACGAACAGCAGGTCGGGGTCGATCTCCTTGTTGAGCAGCACGACGGTGTAGTCGTCCACCACCTGGGTGGTGAGGCCCGCGAAGGTTCGCTTGTCCTTGTTGGTGCTCTTTTCGCCGCCTGCGCGGTCGAACGAGAACTTCACGGCGGCGGCGGTGAAGGGCTCGCCGTTCTGGAACTTCACGCCGCGGCGCAGCTTGAAGGTGTAGGTCTTGAGGTCGGGCGAGACCTCCCAGCTTTCGGCCAGCAGGGGCGACACGCTGCCGTCGGGGTTGATCTTGGTGAGCGTCTCGAAGATGTTGTACTGAACGATCTCGGCGATGGCAGAGGCCGCACCGGCGGTGGGGTCCAGACCTGGTGGCTCCAGCGTCATCGCCAGCGTCACCGCATCTTTGCGGCCTTGCGCCAGGGCGCCAAGCGAGGTGGTCAAGGGCACAGCGGCGATGGCGCCAGTGGCAAGGACGGTACGGCGGTTCAGCATGTTCGGACTCTCCAGACAAAAAACCAGACAACAACCATAGAAACCCCCGGTGCAATTGGTTACCAGGGCGCACAAAAGCTTTTTACACCATCACACCGGCATGCGGTTAGGCGATTTTTGCTGCGGCGGCCGCCTGCGCCGCGGCCGCCGCACGGCGTGCCCGCGCGCGGCCCGGCTGCACCTGCGGCACGGCGCCCACCAGTGACTGCGTGTAGGGGTGCTGCGCGTTGCGGAACAGCTCGCCCGGCGAGCCACGCTCCACGATGCGGCCCTGGTACAGCACCACCACCTCGTCGCACAGGTGGTTGACCACCGCGAGGTCGTGGCTGATGAGCATGTAGGTGATGCCGAACTGCTGCTGCAGGTCCTGCATCAGGTTGAGCACCTGGGCCTGCACCGACACGTCGAGCGCGCTCACGGGCTCGTCGGCCACGATCAGGCGCGGCCGGGTGATGAGGGCGCGTGCAATGGCAATGCGCTGGCGCTGGCCGCCCGAAAATTCGTGCGGGTACTTGCCCAGGTCGTTGGTGCGCAGGCCCACCTGCGACAGCACCTGGGCGGCCTGCTCGCGCTGCTCGGCGCGCGTGGTCTGGCCTTGCGCTTGCAGGGGCTCGGTCACGATGCGCTCCACCGTCTGGCGCGGGTCCAGCGACCCGTACGGGTCCTGGAACACCATCTGAAAGTCGCGCCGCGCCTGGCGCAACTGCTCGGCGGGCAGCTGGTGCAGGTTGCGGCCCAGCAGCTCCACCGTGCCGGCGGTGGGCGCATCGAGCGCCATCACCAGCCGAGCCAGGGTGGACTTGCCTGAGCCCGACTCGCCAACGATGCCCAGGCTGCGGCCTGCGGCAATGGAAAAGTTCACACCGTTGAGCGCATGCACCTTGCCCGGCGGGCGGAACAGGTGCTCGCGGGGCAGGGTGTATTCACGCACCAGGTCGGTCACCTGGAGCAGCGGCGCGGTGGTTGGAGCGACGGTGGTGTGGGTGGCATGGGTCATGCGGCCACCTCGACGATGTTCACCACGTTCGCACTCTGCGCCTCGGCAATGGCCTCGCGCCGCAGGCAGCGCACCAGGTGGTCGCCGTCGGCATCGGTGGCCACGAGCGTGGCTTCGGGTTGGCTGTGGTGGCAGGCATCCACCGTGTAGCTGCAGCGCCCCGCAAAGGGGCAGCCTGCGGGCAGGTCCACCAGCTCGGGCACCGTGCCCGGAATGGTTGACAGGCGAGGGCGCTGCCCAGGCGCGTGCACGGCACCCAGGTGGGGCCGAGCGGCGAACAGACCGCGTGTGTAAGGGTGCGCCATGGCCGAGAAGACCGAGGCGGTGGACCCGCTCTCGACCACGCTGCCGCCGTACATCACCATCATGCGGTCCACGTTCTGCGAGATCACGCCCAGGTCGTGCGAGATGAGGATGAGCGCCATGTTGCGTTCGGCCACCAGGTCGCTGATGAGGTCCAGGATCTGCTGCTGGATGGTCACATCCAGCGCCGTGGTGGGCTCGTCGGCAATCAGCAGGTCGGGCCCGCAGGCCAGCGCCATCGCAATGGTGATGCGCTGGCGCTGCCCGCCCGAGAACTGGTGTGGGTAGGCATCAAAGCGCTGCGCGGCGTTGGGGATGCCCACGCGGTCCAGCAGGGCCATCGCTTCGGTGCGTGCGGCTGCAGCATTCATGCCCCGGTGCAGGCGCAGCGGCTCGGCCACCTGGCGGCCAATGGTGTGCACGGGGTTGAGTGCCGTCATGGGCTCCTGGAACACCATGCCGATGCGGTTGCCGCGCATCTGGCACATCTGCGCATCGGTGCGGCCCACAAGCTCTTGCCCGTCAAAGCGGATGCTGCCGGTGACCTGTGCACTCTCGGGCAGCAGGCCCATGAGCGACATGGCGGTGATGGACTTGCCACAGCCCGATTCACCGATCAGGCCCAGGGTTTCACCGCGCGCCAGCGAAAAGCTCACGCCGCGCACGGCGTCGGCGGGACCCCGGTGCGTCTGCAGGCGGATGCGGAGGTTGGAGACTTCAAGCAGGGGCATGGTGGGGCTCGTCGCGGGCTTTTTTCTTCTTCGCGTGGTATCAGCGCTTTCGGGCTAAACGGGGGTCCAGCAAATCGCGCAGCCCGTCGCCCAGCAGGTTCAGCCCCAGCACGGCCAGTGCGATCGCCACACCGGGCCACACGGCCAGCAGCGGGGCCTGGAACATCAGGGTCTGCGCCTCGCTGAGCATGCGGCCCCAGGAGGGCTGGGGCGGCTGGGTGCCCAGGCCCAGGTACGACAGCGCGGCCTCGGCCAGGATGGCAATGGCGAACTGGATGGTGGCCTGCACGATGAGCACCGACAGGATGTTGGGCAGCACGTGTTCCAGTGTGATGCGCCAGCTGCCCTTGCCGCAGGCGCGCGAGGCCAGGATGTATTCGCGCGACCACACGGCATTGGCCGAGGCCCGGGTGACGCGCGCGAACGTCGGGATGTTGAAGATGCCGATGGCGATGATGGAGTTGACGATGCCCGCGCCAAACACCGCCGTCATCATGATGGCCGACAGGATGGCAGGAAAGGCGAACGTGAAGTCTGCCAGTCGCATGATGAGTTCCTCCACCCAGCCGCGCTTGGCGGCGGCCAGCAACCCCAGCGCCGTGCCCAGGGTCAGGCCGATGCCCACCGCGATCACGCCCACCAGGATGGAGTTGCGGGCACCCACCAGCAGCAGCGAGGCCACGTCGCGGCCGAAGGCATCGGTGCCCAGCCAGTGCTTTGCAGACGGGCTCGCCAGCTTGTTCGCCAGGTCCATCTCGTAGGGCGACCAGGGCGTCCAGACGAAAGAGAGCAGGGCAGCCAGGATCAGCAGCGCCGACAGCACGGCACCGATGACAAAACTGCGGTGGCGCAGTGCACGGTGCAGCCAGCCGGGGGCGGAGGGCGCGGAAGAAGAGAAGGGGGACAAGGCGGCGCTCATGGGGGTCAGATGTCGGAAGCCTTCACGCGGGGGTCGATCACGGCGTAGAGGATGTCCACGACGAAGTTCACGATGACCACCATGGCAGCGAGCAGCATCACGCAGTTGCGCACCACGATCAGGTCGCGGTTGGAGATGGACTGGAAGATCAGCCGGCCCAGGCCGGGCAGGTAGAACACGTTCTCGACCACGATGGTGCCTGCCAGCAGGTTGGCGAATTGCAGTCCCATCACCGTGACCACCGGAATCATGGCGTTGCGCAGCACATGGCCCCACAGCGCGGCGCGCTGCGTCAGGCCCTTGGCGCGGGCCGTGCGCACAAAGTCTTCACGCAGCACCTCCAGCACGGCCGAGCGCGTGATGCGCGCCAGGATGGCCGCCTGCACCACGGCCAGCGCAATGGCGGGCAGCAGCAGGGCCTTCAGGGCATCGAGCGGGCTGCCGCCAGCGTCTTCGGTCCAGCCCGGAAAGCCCCCGGCCGAGAACCACTGCAGCTTTACCGAGAACAGCAGAATCAGCAGGATGGCGAACCAGAAATTGGGGATCGCAATGCCGATCTGGGCCAGGCCCATCACTCCCACATCGCCGAGCTTGTTGTGGCGTGCCGCAGCGTACACACCGGCGGCCAGTGCCAGCACCGTGGTGATGACCATGGCCATCAGGGCCAGCGGCACGGTGAGGGCCAGGCGCTCGAGCACCAGGTCGAGCACGGGCGAGCTGTAGGCGTAGCTGTCGCCCATGTTGCCCACCACCAGGCCGCTCACCCATTGCCAGTAGCGCAGGCCGGCGGGCTGGTCCAGCCCCAGCTTGCTGGCCAGGGCGGCCACGGCCTCGGGCGATGCATCGGGCCCCATGAGCATCTGCGCGGCATTGCCCGGCAGGATTTCCAGCACCAGAAACACGACGATGGAGGCGCCAATCAGCGTGGCCAGGAGGGTGACAAACCGCTTGAGAAAGAACAGGCCCATGGGTGGGGTGCGTGGGGAGGTGGAGCAGACGCAAGGGCGTCAAAATTAATGTGTATACACAGCATAACGGTAAAACATCCCCGTCAGCGGTGGTGGGTTGCAGTGTGGCATGCAAGGCACATGCCACCGGCGCGGGATAATACGGAGCATGAACCGCGCCGCTTGCTCCGTTGTCCCTGTTTTTGGCTCCGTGCACGGGGAGGCCGTATGGCGCTGATGATCACGGACGAGTGTATCAACTGCGATGTGTGCGAGCCCGAATGCCCCAACCAGGCGATCTATCTGGGGCAGGAGATCTACGAGATCGACCCGAACAAGTGCACGGAATGCGTGGGGCATTTCGACGAGCCCCAGTGTGTGCAGGTGTGCCCCGTGGCCTGCATCCCCGTGAACCCGCAGCACGTGGAAAGCCGCGAAACCCTCTGGCAGAAGTTCCAGCGGCTGCAGGCGGCTGCGCCGACGTAATTTGAGTCGAAGCGGCCGCTTGCGCCAGTGGATCATGCCTTGATTGCTATTGAATAAATAGCAATATCCACGGCAGCAACGGCAGCAACGGCTGCAAAGGCTGGTGGCCCGTCAGTCCTCCACGGGCCGTGGGGGCTTGGGGCGGGGCGGTTTGGTGGTATGGATGAGCAGCGTGGCCTTTTCCATGTCGCCCGCCAACAGAGCGGGGTAAGCCTTGAGTGAGTGGGCGATGCTGTCCTCGATCAGCGTGCGCTGGTCTGGCGACGGTTTCTTGAGCACCCAGTTGGCGACTTCGCTCTTGACGCCCGGATGGCCGATGCCGATGCGCAGGCGCCAGTAGTCGGGCGATCCCAGCTGTCCGTGGATGTCACGCAGGCCGTTGTGCCCGGCATGGCTGCCGCCGCGTTTGAGCTTGACCTGGCCGGGTGCAATGTCCAGTTCATCGTGCACCACCAGGATTTCTTCGGGCAGGATCTTGAAGAAGCGCGCCAGCGAGGCCACCGACTTGCCCGACAGGTTCATGAAGGTCTGCGGTTCCAGCAGCCATACGTTCTGGCCGTGCACCGTGGTGCGTGCCATCAGGCCGTGGTAACTGCGCTCGGGCACCAGCGTGGTCTTGAGTTCGCGTGCCAGGGCATCAATCCACCAGAAGCCGGCGTTGTGCCGCGTGTCCTCGTAGTCCGGCCCGGGGTTTCCCAGGCCTACAAACAGCTTGATCATGTGCTGGATTATCGGTGGCTGGGAGAGGTCGGGTCGCCAGGATTGCTGCGGCGCCGCTGAAGACCTGTTCAGGGAGAGGGCTGTGCCGTTCGCAAGATGCGCCGCACCAATGAAAACGGCCCACACAAGGTGGGCCGTTTCGTGGACAACACCGCAAAGCGGGTTGACCGGGTGAAGTGATCGAGGTCGTTGACCGACGAATTACTTCTTGCCCTTGCCCTTGCCCTTGGCATCGGCAGCAGGAGCGGCGTCAGCCGGGGTCTCAACGACCACGACGGGAGGCACAACAGACACCAGCACGGGGTTGTTGTTCTGGCCGCCACGGACCTTGGCCACCACGCCCTTTGGCAGCTTGATGTCCTTCAGGTGCAGGGAGGCACCCTTTTCCAGCTTGGACAGGTCCACAGCGATGAATTCGGGCAGGTCCGAAGGCATGCAGGTCACGTCCAGTTCGTTCACGACGGGGTTGACCATGCACTTGTCCACCTTGACGGCGTTGGACTCTTCGGCGCCGCTGTAGTGCAGTGGCACCTTCAGGTGCAGCTTGGTCTTGTCGTCCACGCGCTGGAAGTCGATGTGCAGCACCAGTTGCTTGTAGGGGTGGTATTGCACGTCACGCAGCACGACCTTGGACGTGGCGCCGGCCACTTCCATGTCCAGCACGCTGGAGTGGAATGCTTCCTTCTTGAGGGCGTGCCACAGAGCGTTGTGGTCCACCTCGATCAGTTGGGGCTCGGCGGCACCACCGTACACGATACCAGGCGTCTTGCCCGAATTACGCAGACGGCGGCTCGCACCCGTACCCTGCTTGGCGCGCTCAAAAGCGACGAAGTTCATAGTTAGCTCCTGAAAAGGACAGACCGCGACCAGTCCTATCCCGATTGAAAAAGACCTGTGACGCCACTGTGGCGGCAGGCCTGCGCATTGCTCCCGAACAGACAAGCCTCCCGAAGGAGGCCTGCGTGCAATCCGACTGCAACGCTCCCGGGGGGGAGCGTGTCAGAACAGGTTGTCCTGGTCCGAGAACAGACTCATGACCGACTCACCCTTGGCAATGCGCTGGATCGTTTCGGCGATCAGCGGGGCCACGGAGAGTTGGCGAATCTTGGAACATCCCTTGGCGTTGTCGCTCAGCGGGATGGTGTTGGTCACCACGACTTCATCGAGGGCTGTGCCCTTGGCGATGCGTTCGATGGCAGGACCCGAAAAAATAGGGTGCGTACAGTAGGCGTACACGCTCTTGGCACCACGCTCCTTGAGCACTTCGGCCGCCTTCACCAGCGTGCCGGCGGTGTCGATCATGTCGTCCATGATCACGCAATTGCGGCCTTCGATCTCGCCGATCACGTGCATGACTTCCGACACGTTGGCCTTGGGGCGGCGCTTGTCGATGATGGCCAGGTCGCAACCCAGTTGCTTGGCCAGTGCACGGGCACGCACCACGCCGCCCACGTCGGGGGAGACGACGATCAGGTCTTCGTAGTTCTTCTGGCGCAGGTCGCCCAGCAGCACCGGCGACGCGTAGATGTTGTCCACGGGAATGTCGAAGAACCCCTGGATCTGGTCGGCGTGCAGGTCCATGGTCAGCACGCGGGCCACGCCCACGGCCTGCAGCATGTTGGCCACCACCTTGGCCGTGATGGGCACCCGGGTCGAACGGGGGCGGCGGTCCTGGCGGGCGTAACCGAAATAGGGAATCACGGCGCTGATGCGTTCTGCCGACGCGCGCTTGAGCGCATCGACCATGATCAGCAGTTCCATGAGGTTTTCGTTGGTGGGTGCGCAGGTGGACTGCACCACGAAAACATCCCGTGCACGCACGTTTTGCTTGATTTCGACGGTGACTTCACCGTCAGAGAAGCGACCCACGTCGGCCGCACCGAGGGTGGTGCCGAGGTGTTGGGCAATTTCAGCTGCCATGCCAGGATTGGCATTGCCGGTGAAAACCATGAAGTCGGGGTGGTTGGCTTGCATGAGCGTCCCAGCAGTCTGAAATAAAAGCCCGTACGCGGAAAGCGTTTGGCAGGGGAAGAAGGATTCGAACCTTCGCATGCCGGAATCAAAATCCGGTGCCTTAACCAGCTTGGCGACTCCCCTACACAGGTCAATTGCCGAGGGCAACCAACCTTAAATTTCTCCTGATGCCCAACCTGCCAGAGGATGAACCATCAGATTTTCACATGTCTTCACTTGCCAGCCCTCAGGGGCTCCGCTCAGATCGACTGCATGTGACATTTGTGCAAACACCGCACTGCCCGAGCCTGTCATCCTGCCTTTGAGACCGCGTTTCTTGAGCCATTCAATGGCTTGCGAAACATCGGGGCAAAGCGCCTGGGCAACCGGCTGCAAGTCGTTTCGACCGAAGTCAAAGTGTGCTGCAGCAAAGCCTAAGATTGTAGCACTATCTGAATCGCGTTTCAAACTTGGTGCCGAAAAAATTTCTTTTGTCTCCAAACCTGCAGCGGGCTTCACGATCACGAAGCTCGCCGGCGGCAGTTGGTGCTCTTTCTCAAGCGGGGTGATTGTCTCACCAATTCCCTCCACCCAAGCGTTGTGACCGCATAAAAAAAACGGAACATCTGCACCCAGTTGCAAACCGATCTTTGCCAACGCGTGTCTTGGCAGGTACAGCCCCCATAACCGGTTCAACGCCAGCAATGTGGTGGCGGCATCGGACGAGCCGCCTCCCATGCCTGCCTGCGCGGGCACCCGCTTCAGCAGGCCGATGTGCGCGCCTTCACGGCAGCCCGTGGCGGCTTGCAGCGCACGGGCTGCGCGAACCGACAGGTCCACTTCAGGCAGCGCTGTAGCGAGGTCTTCCCGTGAAATCAGCCCATCTGCCCTGCGTTCGAAATGCAGGGTGTCACACCAGTCCACGAGCATGAACACGGACTGCAGCAGGTGGTAGCCATCCGCGCGGCGCCCGGTGATGTGCAGAAAAAGATTGAGCTTGGCCGGGGCCGGTACGTCATACAGAGCTTGCATGGAAGGCAAAGGGGTGAACTGATGGATGCGCCGGGTTTGCGGTGTGAACGGACCCGCTGGCATTGGCTGGCTGCGGGCCGTGTCAGGGGGTCAAAGCGATGCGCAGCGTTGCAGTGGGCTCCGGATCGCTGCGGCGCGCCGTCAATCGTCCATCGGCAATGCCGGTGAGGTCTGCTTGCCACCCTGTCGCGCTGGCCTGGGTGCCCTTGAGCCAGCTGAACAGGGCGGTCACCGGAATGCGGGTGCCTGTCACGTCCTGGAGCAGTGCATCCAGGGACTCCGAGGTGCGGGTGTCCTGGCCGCTGAGCAATTGCGCGTGGCCGTCTTTCCAGTCGAGTTGTGCAATGCGATTGCCGAAAGGGGTGAGCAGAACCAGCCCGCCGGCCTGGGGAGTGCCACGCAGTTCAAACAAGGCAGAAAAAGACTGTGAAGCCTGCCCGTCGATCTGCAAGGCGATGCGCCCACTCCAGCTGTCTTGCTCGACAGAGGCCTGGGTCATGGGCTGCGCGCAACCTGCGAGCCACAGAGCGCAGGCCACCAGCCACCAGGTCCATCGGCGAAAAAGGGGTTGCCGCCGAGCGCCTGGGCTGGCGCTGAAAAAGCCTGGCATCAAAGGGTGGCTCCGAGACGCTTCAGCGTCTCCTTGAGGGTGTGGTTATCGGGGGCCGTGCGCTGACCTTCCTTCCAGACCCGGGTTGCGCCGTCCCTGTCGCCCATGCTCCACAACACCTCGCCCAGATGTGCCGCGATCTCCACATCGGGCCGGGCTTTGAATGCCGCTTCGAGGTGTTTGCGGGCGTCTGCCTTGTTGCCCAGGCGGAACTCCACCCAGCCCAGGCTGTCCATGATGAAAGGGTCATTGGGGGCGAATTCGAGCGCTTTCAGGATCAACTGCTTCGCCTCGTCCAGCCGCACGCCGCGGTCCGCCAGCGAATACCCCAGGGCGTTGTAGGCGTGGTGGTACTGCGGCTGACGCGCGATCACCTGCCGCAGCAGCTTTTCCATGGTGTCGGGCTGGCCGGCCTTTTCGGCCAGCATGGCCTGGTCATAGACCAGCTCGGCATCGTCCGGTGCCAAGGCCACCAGTTCGACCTGTACTTGGTAGGCTTCCTGGTACAGGCGCTGGTCGCGCAGCAGTTGGACTTCAGCCGTCAACTTCATGCGTTGGCTGTCCGCCGAATTGCCAGGCAGGTTGCGCAACAGAGCCCGCGCTTGCGCGAGCTTGCCCTGGCGCGCCAGCAGGGACGCGCGGCGAGTCTGGGCGCCAAACACCTCTTCCGCGTTGTCGATGCGCGCGAGCCATGCTTCTGCGCCGGCAAAGTCTTTCTTTTTCTCGGCAATCTGGGCGTGAAGCAGGTACGCCTGCGTGAGGCTCTTTTGCCGCAGGTCGGTATCTGCAGACGCCGATGCCAGTTCCATGAACCGCTGCAGAGACGCCTCTGCGGCGGGCAACCGGTTGTCCTGGTATTGCAGGGTGGCCGCCACCAGCCAGGCTTCCGCCAGGTCGGGCTTTTCCTGGGTGACCGTCTCGAGCTGGCGACTGGCCTCGGGGTAGCGCTGCAGGCCCAGCAACACCCTGGCATAGGTCATGCGCAGGTCGGGGAGGGGCTGTCTGGACAAGGTCTGCGCCACGATGGGTTCTGCGTCCAGCAAACCTTCGTCCATCAGTTCCAGCGCCAGTCTGGCTGCGCTTTCGCTGGCATTGTCGAGTGCCTGCGCCCTGCGTGCTGCCTCCAGAGCGCCTGCCTTGTCGCCAGCTGCCAGCCTCAGGCGGCCGAGGGACACCCAGGCCTGCGGGCCCGTTGCGGGGTTGGTAAGCTCGTTCACCAGGGCTTGCTCCACCACCTGGGCCGCCAGGGCCTTGTCGCTCGCCCGTCCATACAGCTGGGGCAGGGCGGCCAGGGCCGAAGCCTTTGACCGCGCAGAGGCCTGTGCGAGTTCCTGTCGCAGCAACTCGGGCGTCTCGCCAATGCGGTTCAAGGCGATCAGAATTTGCAGCACGTACTGGTTGGCTTCGCGCGACTGTGGCAAGGCTTCTTTCCAGGCCTTGGCTGCGGCGAGGGCGTATTCACCGGATCGTGACTGCAATGCGATGTCTGCAGCCCTTTGGTAGAGCTGACCGTCCGCGCTGCGGCGGGCCGCCTCGAGCATGAGCGCGTAACCTGCGCCTGGATCCCCGGTGCGCGCACTGATCTCGCCCAGGAAAATCTCGTAAAAAAGCTCTGCGTCCAGCGCGGGGTTGGACGCCGCCGGTGGCTCCTGGCTGGCGGGGCGGCTTTCACCGCCGGGCTTCTGTGCCCAGGTGGAGTGGGCGGCGACCGCAATCACGGTGGCCAGCGCGGCGGTACGAAGACGGGGAGATAACACCATCGGGCCATAATAATCCATGCCTGTGAAGCCGTTGCCCGCCTGTTTGTATGCCTGAGTTGCCCGAAGTGGAAGTGACTCGGCGCAGCTTCGCGGACGCAATTGCTGGAGCCCGGATCGAGGCGGTGGTGATGGGCAAGCCCTTGCGTTGGCCCCTGGGCTGTGACCCGCAGACACTGGTCGGTCAGCAGGTGGTCGGATTGCGCCGCCGGGGTAAATATCTGTTGCTCGACATGAGCCGGGGCCTGCTGCTCCTGCATCTGGGCATGTCGGGGAGTCTGCGCTTCGCTTCGGACCTGCCTCCAGCAGGTGTTCATGACCATTGCGACCTCGTCACCAACCAGGGAACGCTGCGCCTGCATGATCCGCGCCGGTTTGGTGCGGTGGTCTATGCGCCAGCAGAGAGCTCGCCGGTGGCTGCCAAGTTGCTGGGCGGGCTGGGCATGGAGCCTCTGTCGGAGGGGTTTTTGCTGTCCGATTTTCAGGCGGGACTCAAAAAGAGCCGGATGCCCATCAAGCAGTTGCTTCTGGGCGGACGGTTGGTTGTGGGGGTCGGGAACATTTACGCCTCCGAGGTGCTTTTCCTGGCGGGCATCCGCCCCACCACCGTCGCATCACGCATCGGTGCCGCGCGAGCGCACAAGCTGCACCAGGCCATTCGCTGCGTGCTGGCCCGGGCGGTCGAGATGGGGGGTAGCACCCTGCGCGATTTTTCCAATGCAGAGGGAATGGCGGGCCACTTTCAAACCGCTGCCAATGTGTATGGCCGCGATGGCCAGCCGTGCCATGCGTGCGGAACGGCCATTGCGCTGTTCCGCCAGGGACAGCGAAGCACTTACTTCTGCCGCCGGTGCCAGCGGCCATAGGGCCCATCCGATCAGTGGTTCGTGACAGCCGGTGTACGGTCGATGCTATATTTTGTAGATACCTGCCTCGCGGGCCATCCATAGATCTCTGGGAGCAAAGTGGGACCTTCATTCAACGAACAGTTCGACCAGCATGGCGTCTGGCGGCGGGAGTTCGCCCAGCAGCTCAAACGGCTGGCCGATTGGATGGCCACGCACGACCTCATGGATGCGGCCGTGCAAGAGCGGCTGCAGCGCCTGGAGGAGCAGGTGCGCAGCGACAAGGTCATGGTGGCGTTTGTGGCGGAGTTCTCGCGCGGCAAGTCTGAACTGATCAACGCGATCTTTTTTGCCGACTATGGCCGCCGCATCATGCCTGCCAGCGCAGGCCGCACCACCATGTGCCCCACCGAGCTGGGGTACGACGCGGACGTCGCACCCAGCCTGCGGCTATTGCCCATTGAGACCCGGCTGCAGATGCAGAGTCTGGCGGAATGGCGGGTCAAGACCGACCGCTGGCAGGAGATCCCGCTGGATGTCGGCAATGCCGACCAGATTTCCAAAGCCCTGGAGAAAGTGGCTGAGGTGCGCAAGGTCAGCCTGGACAACGCCCGCGCGCTGGGTTTCTGGCATGACGATCTGACGGATGAAAACCCGGTGCCTGATGCGCAGGGCCTGGTGGAGGTGCCCATGTGGCGCCACGCTGTCATCAACATTCCGCACCCGCTTTTGAAGCAAGGTTTGGTGATTCTGGACACGCCTGGCCTGAACGCGGTGGGTGCAGAGCCTGAGCTGACCGTCAACCTGATCCCCCAGGCGCATGCCGTGGTGTTCATTCTGAGCGCCGACACCGGCGTGACGCGCTCGGACCTGTCGATCTGGCGTGAGCACCTGGCCATCTCGCCCGAGAGTATGGAAGCGCGTTGGGTGGTGTTGAACAAGATCGACACCCTCTGGGATTCGCTCAACACTGCCGAGCAGGTCCAGGCGCAAATGGAGCGGCAGTGTGCAACGTCGGCCGAAATGCTGGGTGTGCCATTGGACCGTGTGGTGCCGGTGTCCGCCCAGAAGGGCTTGGTGGCCAAGATCACTGCAGACGATGTCTTGCTGGAGACCAGTGGTCTGCCCGCGCTGGAAGAGGCCCTGGCCAAAGGCATCATGGGCAGGCGGCAAGCCATACTGCGTGCCGCGGTCGGTGCTGGCGTGGCCAGCTTGCGCGCAGAAATTTCGCGTGTCATCAATATCCGGCGGCGCGACCTCGATGACCAGATGGCCGAGTTGCGCAGCCTGCGAGGCAAGAATGCGTCGGTGATCGAATCCATGCGCCATCGCATCGAGCAGGAGCAGCGTGAATTCGACCTCAGCACTGCCAAGATCCAGGCGGTGCGTGCAGTGCACCTCAAGCTGCTGCGCGATGTATTCCAGCAACTGGGTGCTAAGGCCTTGAAAGCTGAATTGGCCGAACTCGCGCAGACGTTGCAGCAAAAGGGCATCAAGTTGGGTGTAAAGAAAATTTACGTCCAGACCTTTGACAAGTTGCGGGGGACCCTGGACAAGGCGCAGGCCTCGGGCACCGAGATCCAGGCCATGCTGAGCGGAACCTTCCGCCAGCTCAATGCAGAGTTCGGTTTCTCATTGCAGGTGCCTTTGCCGCCACAGCTGGAACATTTCGCGCAAGACCTGCTCCAGATCGAACAGAGCCATTTGCAGTACCTGGGAATGGGCAATGCGCTCAAACTGGCCCAGCCGGAGTTTGCGGAACGCCTGGTGCGCGCGTTGGCCATGCGTTTGCGCACGGTGTATGAGTCGGCGGCCAATGACCTGGAGCTCTGGAGCAAGTCTGCAACGGCGCAATTGGACGCGCAGCTGCGGGAGCGGCGTCGCAGCTTTGCCCGGCGCATGGAGGCCGTGGACCGCATCCAGCAGGCCGCGAGCGGATTGGTGGAGCGCATTTCGGAGATCGAGGCCGGGGAGGACGAGCTCGGTCAACTGGAGCGAAAGCTCCATGAGTTGACCGCCCAACTCGTGGTTCTGCCGGAGGCCGTGCCCGCATCGACTGACGCACATCCGGTCACCGCATGAAGGGTGTTTCCAGGGAGGCTGATGGCGTGGCCGGGCGCGTCGTGGCCTGGCAGGCGGTGCATGGGCGCAACCATCTGCCCTGGCAGCAAACCCGCGATCCGTACCGGGTCTGGTTGTCGGAGATCATGCTGCAGCAGACCCAGGTGACCACCGTGCTCGACTACTACGCACGTTTTCTTGGCAGATTTCCGGACGTGGGCGCGCTGGCAGCTGCTGCGCAGGACGAGGTGCTGGGCTTGTGGAGCGGTTTGGGCTACTACAGCCGCGCACGCAATTTGCACCGTTGCGCGCAGCAGATCATGGCAGAGCATGGTGGGGCATTTCCCAGAACGGCGGCGGCGTTGTCGTCATTGCCTGGGATCGGGCGCTCGACAGCGGGCGCGATTGCCGCGTTCTGCTTTTCGGAGCGCGTACCCATCCTGGATGCCAATGTGCGCCGGGTGCTGACGCGTCTGCTGGGTTTCGAGCGGGACCTTGCTTCCGCCAAGAACGAGCGCCTGCTGTGGGACCATGCGGAGGCGCTGTTGCCCACGGACGATCTAGCATGGGCGATGCCCCGGTATACCCAGGGCCTGATGGACCTGGGGGCTTCTCTTTGTACTCCCCGTGCTCCACGGTGTGTGGATTGCCCGTTGGCAGTCCATTGCGTGGCTTTCAAGGACGGTGATCCCGAACGTTATCCGGTCAGAACCCGCAAACTGGCACGCAGGGCTGAATCCTGGCAGTTGGTGATCGCGCGTGATGGCCAGCGCCGCATCTGGCTGCAACGTCGGCCCCCGACCGGAATCTGGGCGGGTATGCACTGCGTGCCTGTGTTCGCCGATCTGGAGTCTCGCGATGCGTTTGTGGGTGCGTTGGGTGGCTCCGCGCAGTGGGCGCAGCAAGAGTTGCAGCCTTTTGTGCATGTGCTGACGCACCGGGACCTGCACCTTCACCCCCTGTTGATGCAGACCGATGAAGTCGGTTTTTCTGCGGAGGGCGGGGAGTGGCTGGGCCCAGACCAGTGGCCTTCAGTCGGGTTGCCAGCACCCATTCGCAAATTGCTGGACACCACGCAATCGACGCTCTGGTGAGGTTGAACGGCCTGGTGCCCCGGTGGAGGTGGCGTCGTGCAGATGGCGCCGCACGCCCGTCACCCCTGCCTGGCGCGAGTGCGCCCCAGGGGGCGTTCAACAAGGAGGGTCAGCGTCCATCGAGTTCGCGGTGCCGTTTCAACGCGGTCCATCGGTCGCTGAATGCCTGGGCCAGTTTCTCCACCAGATAGACAGAGCGGTGCTGCCCTCCGGTGCAGCCGATGGCGACCGTGACATAGCTGCGGTGATTGCGGTCGAGCATGTCCAGCCAGTGCGCCAGAAATTGCTCGATATGGGCCCGCATGAGGCCCACCTCGGGCTGCAGGTCCAGAAAATCAGCGACGGGCTGGTCCAGTCCGGTGAGGTCCCGCAGTGCTGCTTCGTAGTGCGGGTTCGGCAGCATGCGCACATCGAAGACATAGTCGGCATCCATGGGGATACCGCGTTTGAAGGCAAATGACTGGAACACCAGGGTCAATTGCCCTTGCGCCGTGGACATCAGGCCTTTGACATAGCTCTGCAACTGCGAGGCGCGGATGGTGCTGGTGTCGATGACATGCGACTGCTCGCGCAGTTCGGCGAGCAATTCACGCTCCAGCTCAATGATCTGTACCAGCGCCCTGCGCCCTTGCTGGAGATCGTCGTGCGACAGGGGGTGGCGGCGGCGCGTTTCGGAGAAACGCCGCACCAGGGTGTCAATCGTGGCGTCCAGGAACAGGGATTTCACGGCCACGCCCTGGCCGCGCAGACGGCCCAGCTCCTGAGGCACCTGGTGCAAGGACGTGGCGCTGCGGACGTCCACCGCAATGGCCACACGGTTGCTGTGGTGCTTGTGTTCGAGCGCCACAAAGGCGGGCAGCAGCTCGGGCGGAAGGTTGTCCACGCAGTAGTAGCCTGCATCTTCCAAGGCATGCAGGGCGACGGACTTTCCAGAGCCCGACATGCCCGTAATGAGGACGATTTCTAGGGCCATCAGCGTTTCCCCGCGGAGGTGGTGACCGGCAATGGCTGGGGGGGGGGGCATGGCTGGCGCTGAAGCCGCACCATCCAGCATTTCTCGGGCATGCGCCAATGTCGTCTCGGTAGCGCGCTCGCCGCCCAGCATGCGGGCGATTTCTGCAACCCGCTCGTCCTGTTGCACGGCCAGCACCGTGCTGGTTGTGCCTCCGGCGCTTTTGTTTTTTGCCACCTTCAGGTGGTGGTGCGCACACGCCGCCACTTGTGGCAGGTGGGTCACCGCCAGCACCTGGCGGTCTCGCCCCAGCTGTTGCATCAATCGTCCCACGGTTTCAGCAACGGCTCCGCCCACACCGGAGTCCACCTCGTCAAAAATGAGGGTGGGAGCCGCGCCCAGTTCACTGGTCGTGACGGCGATGGCCAGCGATATGCGTGACAGCTCCCCTCCAGAGGCCACTTTGCCGACCGGCCTGGGTGTCATGCCGGGGTGCCCTGCCACCAGAAAAACCACTTCATCGATCCCGTCTGGGGAGGGCTCTGAGGCCTTGACCACCGATACCTCGAACTTGCCGCCCTCCATCCCCAGGCCCTGCATGGCCTGGG